>NZ_AMPR02000454.1:0-17513 GCF_000307735.3 Cupriavidus sp. HPC(L)
CCCAGCCCCTCTCCCGCAGGCGGGAGAGGGGAGCAAACCGTGCGCTGCGACGCGCCGATTGTTTCGTCTGTCTTTCTCCCCTCTTCCGCTTGCGGGAGAGGGGAGCAAACACTCGCGCAAGCGTCAGCGTGGGCGTCGGCGTTCTCGCATCGCAACCGCCCGTCAAGACGTCATCGGATCGCCCTGGTTCGGCGGCAACGGGCCGGGCCGCCGTCGCGGGTCCTTCATCGCCAGTGCCATCGCGAATGCCAGGCACTTGACCGCGATGGCCAGTGCGAACACCAGCCAGAAGCGGACGCCCTGGGCCAGCATGCCGCCGAGCACGGGGCCGATCGCCATCATCGCGTAGGTGCCGGTGCCCGCGACGGCCAGCAGCATCGGCCGGTCCTTGCGCGCGCCGAATTCCATCACCAGGTTGTCGGCGGATATAAAGAAGCCGCCGAAGCCCGCGCCCAGCCCGCAAAAGGCCAGCACGAACCAGCCCAGCGAGCCGCAGCCCAGCAACAGCGCGGTCGCGGCGATCCATAACGCGATGCTGGCGAGGAACACGAGCCGATAGCCATGGCGGTCGGCCAGCCGGCCCCACAGCAGATTGCTCGCGGTCTGCGCAAGCAGATAGGCCAGGCTCAGATAACCGAGCGTGGCACCGGACAGGTCGATATGCTGGCCCGCATAGATCGCATAGAACGGCATCGCCATCATGCCCAGCGCCACCAGCGCGCGGGCGACGAAGAAGCGAACGAAGTCGGGCTGCGCCCGCAGCAGCGCCGGCACTTCGCGGATGCGGCGCCGGAAGCCGACCGGCAGGCGCACATCCTGCAACGCGGGCTCGCGCATGCCGGCCAGTGCCGAAATGCCGAGGCTGGTCAGCACGAAGGCGGCCAGGAAGGTCGCGGCATAGCCGTTGCCCAGCACGTCGTGACCGACCAGATAGCGTCCGCCAAGCCAGGCCACCGCCGCCGCGGTCAGCCCGCCGAAGAAGTTGCGCAGCGCGCTGAGGCCGCCGCGGCGATGCAGCGGAATGATCTTCGAGGTCAGGTATTGAAAGGCGACGTTCTGCACGCCGTTCAGCAGGCCGAACAGCAGCAGGAAGACCGCGGCAGCCGTCAGTGCCGCCGCGCCCGACAGCCACAGCGCCGACAATGCGAGCCCCAGCACTTGCAGCCGCACCAGCCAGCCGACCCGGTACAGCATCGGCATCACCTGCTGCCGATGCTCGATCAGCGTCGCGCCCCACAGCGACGACGCGGCCATGCCGGCGTACTGGGCCGACAACACCAGCCCGACGGTCAGCTTGGAGCCGGACAGCAGATACAGATAGGCCGGCACGAAGGTCGGCGCGGTGACCAGCCGGAAGCCCGTCATGCCGAGCATGCCGTGCGCCAGGAACGCCATCGCGTTGCGGCGGTAATGCCGCGACACATGGTCCAGATAGCCGCGCTCGCCGTCGTCGTCCGCATCGGCGTCGTCCACATCGGTGGACTCGCGGGCCGGCGACAGTGCGGAGCTCATGCCGACTCCGGCCCCGAACGCATGCCGGGCGCCGGCATCGCCGCGTACTGCCGCAGGGCCTGCTCCAGCGCAACCGGCTCCAGCGACAGCAGCTCCATCACCGCGGAAAGCCACGGCGGACGCTCGCAGCAGCAGACCGAGATCGGCGTGTCGAGGTCGGAATGCTGCGACGCCAGCATCGCGAAGCTCGACGCGTAGCTGGGCGGACGGACGTCATTGGCGAGCTCGGCAATCGCAAAGGGATCGGGCGGCGCCAGTTGGCTCAGGTCGGGCACGGGGATATAGGGGCTGCGCGCCGCGCCGCCGCCGCACAGTCCGGGCCCATCGCGGACGATGGCGCCACGTACCTCGCCGGGACGCGCGCCTGCCAGCAGCAGCGCGACATAACCGCCGATGCCGCGTCCGGAAAGCGTGCACGGGCCCAGGTGCGCCAACGCGATGTCGGCGTCGGCCATCAGGAACTCGCAGCTGTAGCCGCCGCCGCGCGGCAGGTCCGATTCACCGTGGCCGGTGAAGTCGAGCGCATGGACGGGGCCGGGCCAACTTGAATATTCGGCCGGCAGCGTGGCAGGCGAGCGCTCGCCCAGGCCGTGCAGCAACAGCAGCGGATGACCGCCGCCATCCTTGAGCCGATGCAGCGCGAGCCGCAGACGATGGTGACGCAGATATTGGCGCGGCGATTGGCCCGGCGATTGGCCCGGCGATTGGCGCTGGGATGAGGTCAAGGACATGGTCATGCCCCGAAGAACTGCAGGATGCGGCGCGCCGTTTTCTGCGGCCGTTCGATATGGATGAAATGGCCGACGTCCTGCATCCGATGGACTTCCGTGCTGGCGGGGAAGAACGGCATCAGGTCGTCGGCTGTCGCGTCCCAGCCCATCGGCTCCTTCTCGGAGCCGAAGATCGCCAGCATCGGAATCGGAAAGCCCGGCAGCCTGTCGGTCATCCAGCGCACACGCATCGGCCCGAAGCCGCCCACGCCGATCGCGGGGTCCAGCTTCCAGCGCCAGCCCTGTTCGTCGCGGCGTGCGCCGTGCGAGGCGATGTAGCACAGCCACTCGTGGCTCAGGCGCGGGTTCATCCTGGCGCGGCGCTGCGCCAGTTCCTCCAGCGTGCCGGGCCGCCGCTCGAGCTCGCCGCTGCGCCGCCGCGCATCGAGCCAGCGGGTAATGACCGGCCCGGTCAGCGAGGACTTGCGTTCGCGTACCGCGCTGTCGGCATGCGGGCTGCGGAACGGCAGGCCATCGATCGCGGCGAAACGGGTGAACCGGTGCGGCAGCGCCTGGATCGCCTGCACCAGCAGCGAGCCGCCCTTGCTGTGGCCGACCGCCAGGCACGGCTCCCGCGTGATCGAGTCCGCCACCGCCAGCATGTCGCGCACGTCGGCAACCCAGTTGTATAGATCGGCGTGATCGGAATCGCCATGGCCGCGATGGTCGTACGACACCACGCGGTATCCCGCATCGGCCAGCAGCGGCGCAAACGCATCGAAGGTGCGGGCGAAGTCGAGCGCGCCATGGACCAGCAGCAGCGGCGTGGCGTCCGACTCGCCCCATTCGTAGACGGCCAGCCGCAAGCCGCTCGCATCGACCCAGCGCTGGCGGTCAGGCGCACGCGCGCCCGGGAAGGTCCACACCGCATCGTCCGTCGAAGGCTCGCTGGTCTGCATGTCTCCACCTTGGGCCGAGCTGGGCGTCAGATGGCGCCGCCGGCCTGTTTCGTGATGTTGGTATGTTTCCGGCGATGCTAGCACAAGGCCGTCCCTCCGCCATATTGCCTTTTTATCCGCGCCGTGTGCGGCATAGCCGGTATGCGCCGTTTGCATGGCCGATACCGTTTTCGTAAATGGCGTATTGACGATGTCCGGCGCACGCTTGTATAACGGCCCTGCACGCCCTTGATCGCCGCATTCGGCATCACGCGGCGCACGGTTCGAGCAAGAGACGACGGCCCGCAGAGGCCGCCCACCGCGACAGGAGACCACCGTGGAAGACCTGGAGACGTTCCGGCAGCAGACGCACGCCTGGCTGCAGGACAATTGCCCGCCCGAGATGCGGCAGCCGGTGCAGGACGACGAGGACATCTGCTGGGGCGGACGCAAGTTCCGCTTCCGCTCCGAGGCGCAGCGCCAGTGGCTCGAACGGATGGCCGAGCGCGGCTGGACCGTGCCCGAATGGCCGCGCGAATACGGTGGCGGCGGCCTGAGCCGCGAACAGGCCAAGGTGCTGCGCGAGGAAATGCAGCGGCTCGGCTGCTGGGTGCCGCTGCAGAGCTTCGGCATCTCGATGCTGGGGCCGGCCCTGCTGAAGTACGGCAGCGAGGCGCAGAAGCGCGAGCACCTGCCGAAGATCGCGCGCGGCGAGATCCGCTGGTGCCAAGGCTATTCCGAGCCGAACGCCGGCTCCGACCTGGCGGCGCTGCAGACGCGCGCCGAGGACCGTGGCGACCACTTCGTCGTCAACGGCCAGAAGATCTGGACCTCGTATGCCGACAAGGCCGACTGGATCTTCTGCCTGGTGCGCACCGACTTCTCCGCGCAGAAGCACACCGGCATCAGCTTCCTGCTGTTCGACATGGAGACGCCCGGGGTGACGACACGGCCGATCGTGCTGATCTCCGGCAAGTCGCCGTTCTGCGAGACCTTCTTCGACGATGTCGTGGTGCCGCGCGACCAGCTGGTCGGTGAGCTGAACGGCGGCTGGGAGATCGCCAAGTATCTGCTGACCCATGAGCGCGACATGATCAGCGCGATTGGCAGCCGCGGCTTCCGGCAGCCACTGGGACGCCATGCCGCCAAGGCGATCGGCACCGACGCGGCCGGCCGCCTCGACGAGCCGATGCTGCGCGCGCAGCTGGCCCGCTTCGAGATCGACGAGGCCGCGTTCGGCTTCGCCGGCGAACGGGTGCGCGACCTCGCCAGACAGGGCGAGGGCATTGCCGCGTTTTCGTCGGTGCTGAAGTACTACGGCGCCGAGCTGAACAAGCGGCGCTACGAACTGCTGATGTCGATCGGCGGCAGCGACGCGCTCGAATGGGAAAGCGAACGCAGCCAGCAGGGCGCCACCGCGCGCGCCTGGCTGCGCACCAAGGCCAACTCGATCGAAGGCGGCACCAGCGAGGTCCAGCTGAACATCGTCGCCAAGCGGATCCTCGGCCTGCCCGGGGCCTGACGGCCCCTCCCTCCCTTCACCGTGCCGGGACCGCGCGATCGCGCGACTCGGCGGCTACCTTCGCGGACATCGACATGGCCATCGTACTGAACGACACCCAGGACATGCTGCGCGACAGCGCGCTGACCTTCCTGCGCGAGAACGCACCGATCTCGGCGCTGCGCGCGATGCGCGACAGCGGCGACCCGACCGGCTTCTCGCGCGAGCTGTGGCAACGCTTTGCCGATCTCGGCCTCGCCGGCGTGCTCGTGCCGGAGGCGTACGGCGGCAGCGGGCTCGGCGTGGTGGAAGCGGGCGTCATCATGGAGGCGATCGGCCGCACGCTGGCGCCGTCGCCCTTCCTCTCCACCTCGGTGCTCGGCGCCTCGCTGCTGACCCACTTCGGCACCGACGCACAACGCGACGCGCTGCTGCCCGCCATCGCGGCCGGCCGGCACCTGACCGCACTGGCGCTGGACGAGGCCGGCAAGCATCGGCCGTTCCGCCTGTCCACCCGCGCGACGCCCGATGCCGGCGGCTATCGGCTCGACGGCAGCAAGCAGCTGGTCGTCGACGGCCACGTGGCGGACACGCTGATCGTCGCGGCGCGCACCGCCGATCCCCAGGCGGGACACAGCGAGGACACGCACGGCATCACGCTGCTGCTGGTACCCCGCACCAGTGCTGGCGTGCGAATCGAACGGGTGGTATTGGCCGACGCCACGCAGGCCGCGCGCATCGTCTTCGAAGGGGTGCAGGTGCCCGCCGATGCGGTCCTCGGCGACGTCGATGGCGGTGGTGCGATCCTCGAGCGCGCGCTCGACATCGGCCGCGCGGTGCTGTCGTCCGAGCTGCTGGGCATCGCGGACGAGGCCTTCGCCCGCACGCTGGCCTATCTGAAGGAGCGCCGACAGTTCGGCAAGATCATCGGCGAATTCCAGGCGCTGCAGCATCGCGCCGCCCATCTGTTCACCGAACTCGAGCTGACGCGCGCCATCGTGCTGCGCTGCCAGCAACGGCTGGACGAGTCGGTGCCGGACGGCCCAGAGGCGCTGGTATCGGCCGCCAAGGCCAAGGCGGGCGAGACCGCGACGCTCGCGGTGCAGGAAGGCGTGCAGATGCACGGCGGCATCGGCATGACCGACGAGTTCGAAATCGGCTTCTTCATGAAGCGGGCGCGCACCGCGCAGGAGTGGCTGGGCGACGCCAACTTCCACGCCGATCGCTGGGCACGGCTGCGCGGCTACTAGCCGGTACCGGGGAGACAGCTTGGGCCGCACGGCGGCCCGCCCCCGGGAAATTCACTAGACCAAGGGGCGTGCCTTCGGGTTGTCATCGCTTCGAACGATGAGTATGCTGGGATCGCGATCGGCCCAAGGCTGATCGCTGCATTGCCCCGCACAAAAACTGCATTCCGCGTGCCGAAATACCGCCACAGGCAATGACCTGTAGGCGGAAACAGGAGACAGCATGGCCGGAGCATCAGCAGAAATCGTGTTGCCGGTATCCCCGCCGGCATTGGCGCGCGCGGTCAGCCGCGCCGCCCGCCATGCGAGGCGCCCATGAGCGCCTACTTGATGCGCCGGCTGCTGGCGCTGCTGCCCACGCTGCTGTTCGCCAGCATCATCGTGTTCTCGATCGTGCGGCTGGTGCCGGGCGACGTGGTCGACCTGATGCTGAGCCAGAACGACATCAGTGCCGATGTGCGCAGCCGCGAGGAACTGATGCAGCTGCTCGGCCTCGATCGGCCGATGTGGCAGCAATACCTGCACTGGGTCGGCAATATCGTGCTGCACGGCGACCTTGGCGTGTCGCTGTGGCAGGGCGAGCCGGTGCTGAAGATGGTAATGGCGCGCATCCCGGTGACGCTGTCGCTCGGCGTCATCGCGCTGGTGGTGGCGCTGTCGGTGGCGCTGCCGATCGGGGTGCTGTCGGCGATCCGGCAGGACAGCGCAGCCGACTACGTGGCGCGCTCGTTCTCGATCCTGATGCTGGCGGTGCCGAGCTTCTGGCTGGGCACGATGGTGATGGTGTTTCCGTCGGTCTGGTGGGGCTGGTCGCCGGAGGTCCGCTACGTGCCGTTCCGCGAGAACCCGCTGCAGCACCTGCAGCAGATGCTGGTGCCGGCCATCGTGCTCGGCATGGCGCTGTCGGCGATCACGATGCGGATGACGCGCACGATGATGCTCGAGGTGCTGCGCCAGGACTATATCCGTACCGCCTGGGCCAAGGGGCTGAACGAGCGGATGGTGATCCTGCGGCATGCGCTGCGCAACGCGCTGATTCCGGTGGTCACGCTGGTGGGCCTGCAGGCGCCGCTGCTGATCGGCGGCGCAGTGATCATCGAGCAGATCTTCGCGCTGCCCGGCATGGGCCTGCTGCTGCTCGACGCGGTGCATCAGCGCGACTATCCGGTGATCACCGGCGTGTTCCTGGTGGTCGGCGTCGCGGTGATGCTGATCAATCTGCTGGTGGACCTGAGCTACGGATTGTTCGATCCGAAAGTGAGGCATCGCTGATGGCACGTTCCGTGACTCCCCTGCCCTCCGTCGCACCGTCCGCTGCCGACGCGGCCGTGGCAGCGGCAACGACAACGGCGGCAACGTCGACCGCCACCCGCCACTGGCCCGGCTTCGGCCTGCTGCGCCGCCTGTTCCGCGACAAGCCGCTGGGTGCGGCGGGCGCGGTGATCTGCGCGATCTTCCTGTTCTGCGGCGTCTTCGCCGACGTGCTGGCGCCCTACGGCGTCAACGAGATCAACATGCTGCATCGGCTGCAGCCGCCGTCGTGGGCGCATCCGTTCGGCACCGACAATCTGGGCCGCGACATGCTGTCGCGCTGCCTGTACGGCGCGCAGCTGTCGGTAGTGATCGGGCTGTCGGCCGCGACGCTTGCCACCGCGGTATCGGTGTTGCTCGGCATCCTGACCGGCTATCTCGGCGGCAAGTTCGATCTGGTGGTGCAGCGCTTCGTCGATGCATGGATGAGCTTTCCCGATCTGGTGATCCTGATCGTCGTGGTGTCGGTGCTCGGCCCGGGCAGCTGGCAGATCGTGGTGACGCTGGGCCTGCTGCTCGGCATCGGCGGCTCGCGCATCGTGCGCAGCGCCGTGGTGTCGGTGCGCGAGAACATGTATGTGCACGCCGCGCAGTCGATGGGCGCGTCGACGCCGCGCATCCTGTGGCGCCACATCCTGCCGAACGTGCTGCCGCCAGTGATCGTGCTGTTCACCACGCGCGTCGGCACCGCGATCCTCGCCGAGTCCGGCCTGTCCTTCCTGGGCCTAGGCGTGCCGCCGCCGGCGCCGACCTGGGGCGGCATGCTGTCCGGCGACGGCCGCACCTTCATGTTCCAGGGCCCGTGGCTCGCGCTAGCGCCCGGCGCCTGCCTGACCGTGGTGGTCTACGCGATCAACGTCTACGGCGACGCGCTGCGCGACCTGCTCGATCCGCGCATGCGGGGCACGCGGTAGCGGCATCGCCCGGCCATGCGCCGGGCGGCAGCACAGCCTCCGGTAGTGCGGCACGCGGCAGCACGGCACGGACCCATCCCATACAAGAACAGAGACAGGAGACAGCGATGATCGACAACGACAAGGCGGTTCGCCGCCCGGCAAAACGGGGAGCGGCAATCGCCGCCGCTGTCGGGCTGGCCCTGGCGGCCGGCAGCGCCCTCGCGCAGCCCGAGGCGCCGAAGTACGGCGGCACCGTGGAGATCGGCTCGGTCTATCCGACCATCTCGGCCCTGTCGTGGGATCTGGCCGACTGGAACTGGAAGCAGAACTACGACACCGGCCAGGTCTACGAGCAGCTGTTCGTCGCCGACCTGAGCAAGTCCAAGCGCAACGGCGGCAAGTACGCGTTCCAGGCCGATGCCTGGCTGCCGGAGGACGCGATCCGCGGCGAGCTGGCCGAGTCGTGGAAATGGACCGATCCGCTGACGCTCGAGGTCAAGCTGCGCAAGGGCGTCAAGTTCCCGGCCAAACCGGGCGTGATGGAAGAGCGCGAGCTGGTCGCCGAGGACGTGGTGTTCAGCTACGGCCGGCAGGAGGCCAGCGCCAAGAAGATTCCGACCTATTTCGATCACCTGAGCAAGGTCGAGGCGCGCGACAAGCACACGGTGCTGTTCCGCTTCAAGGAATTCAACGCCGAGTGGGACTACCGCTTCGGCTGGGGCTACTACTCGGGGATCATGCCCAAGGAGGTTGCCACTGCCGGCGCCGCCAACTGGAAGAACGTCAACGGCACCGGCCCGTTCACGCTGACCCAGTTCGTGCAGGGCAACGCCAGCACCTACACGAAGAACCCGCAGTACTGGGACAGCGAGCGCATCGGCAACAAGGACTACAAGCTGCCCTTCGTCGACAAGGTGGTGCTGCGCACGATCAAGGACGAGGCCACGCGCAACACGATGCTGCGCACCGGCAAGATCGACATCATGGAGGGGTTGCGCTGGACCGCGGTCGACGAGCTCAAGCGCAGCGCCCCGCAGCTGCAGTGGTCGCGCTGGCTGTCGTACACCGGCCAGTATCTGGCGCTGCGGGTCGATACCAAGCCGTTCAACGACATCCGGGTCCGGCGCGCGCTGAACATGGCGGTCAACAAGCAGGAGATCGTCAAGCAGTACTACGGCGGCAATGCGGAGCTGTTCGCCTATCCGCAGCATCCCGACTACGGCGGCTACTACGAGCCCCTGAGCGCGATGCCGGACAACGTCAAGGAGCTGTTCACCTACAACCCCGACAAGGCGCGCAAGCTGCTCGCCGAGGCCGGCTATCCGAAGGGATTTACCTTCAAGGTGCAGGCCTGCGCCTGCAGCCCGGACCATATGGAGCTGCTGCCGCTGATCGCCGCCTATCTCGAACAGGTAGGCGTGCGCATCCAGATCCAGCCGATGGAGTACGGCGCCTTCCTGTCGGCGATGACGACCAAGACCAATGCGCCCGGCTACATGATGAACAACGGCCATACCAATCCGACCACGACGATTCGCAAGAGCTTCGTCAGCGGCCAGGTGTGGAACGCCTCGCAATGGAACGACCCAAAGTTCGACAAGAAGGTCGAGGAGGCCTTCGAGCTGCGAGACGTTGGCAAGCGGCAGGAGGCGCTGCGCGCGCTGACGCGCGAGATCGTCGCGCAGGCCCCGTATATCTGGCTGCCGACGCAGTACGTCTATACGGCCTGGTGGCCGTGGGTCAAGAACTACGGCGGCGAGCTGCGCGCCGGCGCGGTGAGGCCCGGACCGATCTACGCGCGGCTTTGGATCGACCAGGAGATGAAGAAGAAGATGGGCTTCTGACGGCCCGATGATTGTCGCCCCCGCGCAGGCGGGGGCCCAGCGGCTTGATGGACTCATGGAAGTCACTGGGTCCCCGCATTCGCGGGGACGACGGGGACAGAGGAGCAGAACATCCCTGTCGCCCCCGCGCAGGCGGGGGCCCAGCGGCTTGATGGACTCATGGAAGTCACTGGGTCCCCGCATTCGCGGGGACGACGGGGACAGAGGAGCAGAACATCCCTGTCGCCCCCGCGAAAGCGGGGGCCCAGCGGCTTGATGAGCTCGTTGAAGTCACTGGGTCCCCGCATTCGCGGGGACGACGGAGTTGCGAAACGTTCCTGTGGCCTCAAGCAGACGGGAACGACGTGGATGCCATACCAGGAGGAAGCCAATGACGCAGCCGATCCTGCAGGTCCGCAATCTGACCACCCGCTTTCGTACCGATCGCGGCGTGGTCACCGCGGTCGATCAGGTCTCCTTCGACGTGGCGCCCGGGGAGACGCTCGCCATCGTCGGCGAATCGGGTTCCGGCAAGAGCGTGACCGCGCTGTCGATCCTCGGCCTGATCCCGCGCCCGCCCGGTTCGATCGACGGCGGCGAGATCCTGTTCGACGGCCAGGACCTGCTCAAGCTCGATGCCGACGCGATGCGCGCCATCCGCGGCAATCGCATCGCAATGATCTTCCAGGAGCCGATGTCGTCGATGAACCCGGCGCTGACGATCGGCAAGCAGATCGCCGAGCCGATCCAGCTGCATCAGAAGCTGCCGTGGAAGACCGCGCTGGGCATGGCCGCCGAGCTGCTCGGCCAGGTGCAGATTCCCGAGCCGGCCAGCCGCCTGAACGCCTATCCGCACCAGTTCTCGGGCGGCATGCGGCAGCGCGCGATGATCGCGATGGCGCTGGCCTGCAAGCCGCAGCTGATCATCGCCGACGAGCCGACCACCGCGCTCGATGTCACGGTACAGGCGCAGATCCTCGATCTGCTGAAGGACCTGGCGCAGCGGCTGGGCACCGCGCTGATCCTGATCACGCATGACCTCGGCGTGGTGGCGCGCTACGCCGATCGCGTCGCGGTGATGTATGGCGGCCGCCTGGTCGAGATGGCCTCGGCCGACGAGCTGTACCGCGACCCGCGCCATCCCTACACGCGCGGGCTGATGGCCTGCGTGCCGCGGCTCGATGGCGACACCAGCCAGGCGCTGGTGCCGATCGAGGGCCAGCCGCCGGACCTGACCGCGCTCGGTCCCGGCTGCGCCTTTCAACCGCGCTGCGCGCTGGCCCAGGCGCAATGCCGCGTCACGCGCCCGATGCTGAAGACCACCGCCGATGGCCGCGGGCTTTCCATTCATCTGAATGCCTGCCATCTGCAGGAGACGCCATGACCGCCACCGCCGCGCTCGATACGCCCGCCATCAACGATGCCGCCTTCGCTGCCGATGGCATGCCGCTGGCCGTGCCAACCCCGGCGCCCCGCCCTCGCACCATCGGCCGCGAGATCCTGCGGGTGCAAGACCTGAAGGTGCATTTCCCCGTCATGCGCGGCGTGGTGCTCAAGCGCCAGGTCGGCTCGGTCAAGGCGGTCGACGGCGTGTCGTTCACGCTGCGACAGGGCGAGACCTTGGGCCTGGTCGGCGAGAGCGGCTGCGGCAAGTCGACCACCGGACTGGCGATCCTGAAGATGCTGGCGGCCAGCGGCGGACGCATCGACTACGACGGCACCGATCTCGCGCAGATGACGCGCGCCCAGGAGAAGCACTTCCGCCGCAGCGTGCAGATGGTCTACCAGGATCCGTTCGGTTCGTTGAACCCTCGCATGAAGGTGCGCGATATCGTGGCCGAGCCGCTGGAGATCCATGGCATGGCCGGCGATCGCGCGGCCACGCGGGCGCGTGTGGGCGAGCTGCTGGAGATGGTGGGACTGCTGCCCTATATGGCGGACCGCTATCCGCACGAGTTCTCCGGCGGGCAGCGCCAGCGCATCGGCATCGCCCGTGCGCTGGCCCTCAAGCCCGGCGTGATCGTCTGCGACGAACCGGTATCGGCGCTGGACGTCTCGATCCAGGCGCAGGTGGTCAACGTCTTCATGGACCTGCAGCGGCGGCTCGGGCTGTCGTATCTGTTCATCGCGCACGATCTGGCCGTGGTGCGCCATATCAGCGACCGCATCGCGGTGATGTACCTCGGCCGCATCGTCGAGATCGCCGATCGGGATGCGCTCTATGCGCAGCCGCGCCATCCGTACACGCAGGCGCTGCTGTCGGCGGTGCCGGTGGCGAACGTCGAGGCCGAGCGCCAGCGCAAGCGGATCGTGCTGCGCGGCGAGGTCCCCAGCCCGATGCATCCGCCATCGGGCTGCCGCTTCCATACGCGTTGCCCGGTGGCGATGGAGCGCTGCAAGTCACAGGAGCCGGCGCTGCGCGACAGCGGCGACGGGCAGATGGTGGCCTGCCATCTTTACGAATAAGCGGTACGAATCAGCGGGTACGAATCAGCGATACGAATCAGCGATACGAGCGGCAGTACGACTGGACGATACTGCCGTGCCGACCACGCCGAACGCCGCTACGCCGGCGACAGGATCCCCATCAGCAGCGGCCGCACGAACAGATCGGCCGCGTTGTCCGCCGAGGCATCGCGCACCCAGCGGCGCAGCTCGACCGCGGCGTTGATCATGCCGTTGATCTGCAGCGCCGCGATCGATTGGTCGAGCGGCCGGATCGAGCCGTCCTGCATGCCCTGCACCAGGAATCGCACGAAGCGCGCCGACAGCCGGTTCATCGTCAGCATCTTCTCCTTGCGCATTTCCTCGGGCAAGGCGCCATAGATCGTCAGCCGCAGCAGCGGTCCCTGGCTGGAGAACTGGTAGTGGACCAGCGCGCGCGTGACCGCGCACAGCTTGTCCCAGCCGGTACCGGGCCCGTCCTCGACCAGCGTCTGCGTGCTGCGTATCACGTCGAACATCCGGTCGAAGCAGGCGGCGATCAGGTCGTCCTTGTTTTCGTTGTGGTGATAGAACGAACCCTTGGTCAGATTGAGCCGCGCCGAGATACGGTCGGCAGAGGCGCCGCGATAGCCTTGCTCGTTCAGCAGGTCGGTGGCGGCACGCAGGAAGGCCTGCTGCGTGGTCTCCGGCTGGTCGAGGCAAGGTAGTAGCGCGGCCGTATCGACCGCCTCCTGCCAGCGCGCCGCGCGCGAGCCGATGCCATGCAGCAGCAGGTCGATCACCGACTCGGCGACCTTCGGATAGTCCTCGGGTTCGTAGCGCTCGATCCAGACCATCGCGCCCGTTGCCAGCGACAGCAGCAGGTGGGCACGCGCGCTCAGCACGCTGCGCTCGGCCGCGTCGGCCGGCGTGCGCTCGCGCAGCAGCTGGCGGATGCGGCGGAACATGTCGTTGTACGCGCTGAACGCGACCTCGGCATGGCTGTCGGGCAGCGTGCGAATCTCGCGAAAGCTCATCAGCTCCGGACGCTCGCCGGTGGCCGTCAACGCGAGCCGAGCAAAGAACAAACGGATAAACCCTGCCACCCGCTCGCCCGGCGTGGGCAGCGCGCCAGCCTGCGCCGCGATGCCGACCATCTCGTCGATGGTCCGCAACAGGCAGGCGACCACCAGGTCTTCCTTCTTGCGGTAGTAGTAGGTGATGCTGTTGGTGCTCAGGCCGACGTCCTGCGCAACGTCCGACAGCGTGGTGCCGCGCACGCCCTTGCGGTTGAAGCGCATCGCGGCCGCATCGAGAATGGTCTCGCGCTTCTCGACATAGCGGCGCGTCGGGCGGGCTTCGACAGGGTCCTTGAGCATGGAGGAGTGCGTGGGCGGTCGATCGGTCGGCGGATTATAGCGGGCGGGCAGTGGGCTCATGGGGCGATGAAGACCACCCCCTCTCCCCGGCCCTCTCCCCCTGAGGGGGAGAGGGTGAACACAGTGCGCAAGCCATCGTGGTACCGGCGGTTTACTCGCCTCTCCCGCTCGCGGGGGAGGGGGCTGGGGGAGAGGGAGAATACCGTTCGGGAACGGGTGTGAGACCGTCGGTTTTTTCCCCTCTCCCGCTTGCGGGAAAGGGGCCGGGGGAGAGGGCAACCGCGCTCCCACGCACGACAGCGCTCAATCGAGCGCCCTGCCTCCACGAAACCCATCGCGCAGTTCGCGCTTGAGCACCTTGCCGATCGCGCTGCGCGGCAGCTGCGCGCACAGTTCCAGCGCGGCGAGACGCTGCGTCTTGCCGACCTGCGCGTTGACCCATTCACGCAGCGCCTCGGCTTCGACGGCCGCACCCTCGCGCAACACCACGAAGGCCACCGGCGTCTCGCCCCAGCTTTGCGACGGCACGCCGACCACCGCGCATTCGACCACGTCGGCATGCTGCTGCAGCACCGCTTCGAGGTCGCTCGGATAGATATTGAAGCCGCCGCTGATGATCATGTCCTTCTTGCGGTCCATCAGCGTCAGGAAACCGTCCTCGTCGAAGCGGCCGACGTCGCCCGTCCGGATGAAGCGCTTGCCGGTCGCGTCGTACCACTCCGCGGCGGCCGTTTTGTCGGGCTGCTTGTGATAGCCAGCCATGATGGTGTTCGAATGCCCCACAACCTCGCCGATCTGGCCCACCGGCACCTCGTTGCCCTCGTCGTCGATCAGCCGGATGTCGTGCCCTTCCATCGGCTTGCCGACCGTATGCAGCTTGTCCGGGAATTCGTGCGCGGCCAGCACGCAGCTGCCGCCGCCTTCGGTCATGCCGTAGTACTCGACCAGTCCGCCCGGCCAGCGGCGCAGGATATCCGCCTTCAGCGCCGCGGACAGCGGCGCGCTGGTCGAGAACTTCATCCGGAACGACGACAGGTCGTAGCGATCGAAATCGTCGCGCGCCAGCAGCCGCTGGTATTGCACCGGCACCAGCATCGCGTGGGTGACGCGATGCCGCTCGGCCAGTTCGAGATAGCGCTGCGCGTCGAATTTCGGCATCAGCACCACGGTGCCGCCGAGCGCCAGCGTCGGGATGAAGCTGACCAGCGTGGTGTTCGAATACAGCGGCGTGGCGATCAGCGTCACCGCATCGGGTCCGTAGCCACCAGTCTCGTTGACGCGGCGGATCTGGTTCCAGCGCAGCGCGTAGTCGTGCACGATGCCCTTGGGCGCGCCGGTGGTGCCGGACGAATAGATGATGTTGAAGACCTGGCCGTCTCGCAGCGGCGTCTCGCGCGGCCGGCTGCCGGCCGGCGCCAGCCAGTCGGCGAAGGCCCTGCCGGTCTGCGCGTCCCCCAGCCCGATCCGCGGCACCGTGGCCTCGATGCCTGCTCCCTGCAATGCGCCAAGCACCGGGGCGTCGACGAACAGCAGCTTCGCATCGGAGTCGGCGATCATGCCGGCCAGCGCCTGCGGCGTCGATGATGGCGCCAGCGGCGCGATGGCCACGCCCGCGCGCAGCCCGCCGAGGAACACCGCCGCGTACTCGCTCGAGGCGGCGGCGCAGATCGCCAGCGCATCGCCCGGCTGCAAGCCATCGCGCTGCAACGCCGCCGCGACGCGGTCGACCAGCGCGTCGAACTCGCGATACGACAGGCTGGTGCAGTCGTCGATGACGGCGGGATGCTCGGGGCGGGTGTTGGCGTGAATGCGAACGCAGTCGGCAAGATTGCCGAGCGGCTGGTCCAGCAGGGACGCGATCTGCATGGCGGGATGTCTCCTTGCGATTGGTGCGGCGGCGCGTACCAGTGCGCGCGGACCGACTCATTTTTCTAAAATCACCGCTGCCATTGTATTCGCGATGCCGCATCGGCGTTTACGTGCCGATGGAGCCCTGCCTTCGTCATACCGGAAGTTTCAATCGGAGAGCCACGCCTCGGTGCCGCGCCTCAGGCTGCCGGCCTGGATCGCCGGATCATCGCGGCTGCCATCCGCAACCGCAATTGCAGGCGCGGCTTGTGCCCCCAGCTGCTGGTCACCGTCGCCGACACTGGCCGCCAGCCGCGCGGCTCGATCTCCTTGCTGCCGGCGCCGATCTCGAAATCGAAGCCGGACGGCGTGCGGCCATAGAAAGAGAAGGTGCCGTCGGGATCGGGATGCTGCCCCAGCCCGAGGCTCAGCGGGACCTTCAGCCTCGCGGCGCGTTCGAAGGCGGCGCCGACATCGGCCAGTTCCCGTGTCTGCAACATGAAATGGTGCAGACGCTTTTTCCACGGCAGGTCGAAGATCGCCACGGAATGGTGCCGCCGATTGCAATGCAGGAACACGCCGCCCAACGTGATCGGTCCGATTTGCGTGGCCAGCCGTTCGCTGACGCCAAAACCGAGCCCGTCGACATAGAAGCGCACCATCGCGACAGGATCGCGGCTCACCAGCACGGCATGGCCAAGGCCCAGCTCGCCGGTGCAAAAGCCGCCGGATACCAGCTTCGAACCAAAGGGCCTGGCCGCGGATTGGGGGCCGGTATGCAGTTCCACCGCATTGCCGGCCGGGTCGATCACGCGACACAGCCGCTGGACGCGCCGCGCCCGCGCCAGCGCGGCCAGGTCCCCTTCGACCGCATGGCCGGCACGTTCCAGGCGCTGCAGCAGCGCGTCGAGCACCGCGTCGCTGGCGCACTCCAGTCCCAGCGCGGCGAGATCGTCCGCGTCGCCGGGCCGCACCACCAGCCGCTGCGCCGCCTCGTCCAGCTGAAAGCCGAGGCTGCCGTCGGTATTGGCCAGCGGCGCCGGCACACCCAGCATGCCTTCACAAAACTGCGCCCACCGGTTGGGCTTGCGCACCTCGAACACCAGATATCCCAGCTTGATTGCGGCCTGCATCGTCGTCTCGCTCCAATCGCGGTAGAATCACATTGGTAATTAAAATTTATATGGACCATCTAAAAATGGATGGCATGCGAAATATAGCAGTCGGCATGGCATTGTCAATGCCGCCATTGCCGGCCGAGTTGCACGACACGCTGACGGTATCGGCGACGCCCCTTCCCAAGCGGGAACGGACGCGGCGGCAGTTGCTCGCCGCCGCGATTCAGGTGATCTCGACGCGGGGTATCGGCGCGGCGACGATCCAGGAGATCGCCGGCGTCGCGGGCATGACGCCGGCCACCGTCTACAACCACTTCGAATCGCGCAGCCAGATCATCGAGGCGATCGCCTTGTGGGTCGGTCAGACGCTGTGCCAGCGGATATCCGACAGCTACGCGCATATCGCCGCGGGCGCGGAACGGATGGCGATCGGCAACCGCCGCTACTTGTGGCTGGCGCAGCAAAGTCCGCAGTGGGCGCTGGTCCTGCTCGACGTGGTGTCGGCCTCCCCGGCGCTGATCCGGCAGATCAGCAGCGACGCGCTGGCCGATCTGCGGCTAGGCGTCAAGCAGGGCAGTTTCCGCATCGCCAGCGAGGCGGCGGCGATGGACATGATCAGCGGGACGATCACGCAGGCAATGCGCAGCGTGGCGCATGGGCTCACGCCGGCCGGTCACGATCGGGCCGTGGCAGCGACCGTGCTGTGCGGATTGGGAATGGAGATCGGCGAGGCCCGGGAAGTGGCGTCCCGGCCGTTGCCGGAATTCCGGCCGCTGGACAGCGGCAAGGCAGGCGCCATCGCGGAC
>NZ_AMPR02000453.1:0-17899 GCF_000307735.3 Cupriavidus sp. HPC(L)
GCCGTTGCCGCAGGCCCAGGCGCAGGCGCCGACGGCGATGCCGGGCGCCACGGCGCGCCAGCGTATCGTGCAGATCGCGCTGCAGGAATGGCAGCGCTGGGGTGGCCAGACCATCCGCATCGGGCGCGACGACACCGCGTGCGTGGTCAGCAGCCCGCTGCCACCGCCGCCGCCGGCGCTGCCCGACGGCATCGAGGAGCGGATCCAGAACGGTTCGCTCAATGCCTCGTCGGCGGACACCGACGAGAGCTTCGGCACCACCGCCGCGCCGGGCTGCGCCGGTTTTCCGGACGGCACCGGCATGGAGGCGACGCCGCAAGGTTGCGCGCTGGCGCAGCGCTATTGGGCCATCGTCGGCAAGCAGGTCGATTGCCAGCAGATCACCGAGGGGCGGTGGGCCTGGTCCGCGGTGTTCATTTCCTGGGTGCTGCGCCAGGCGGGGCTCAACGAGCGCCAGTTCCTGACCGGGCAATCGCATTCGATGTATGTGGTCGACGCGCGCGACGGCATCCTGCCCGCGCCGGCCTTTCGCCTGGAGCCGCTGCCGGCGATGCCGCGCCCCGGCGACATCCTGTGCGCCGGCCGCGGCCGCGACAAATACCTGAGCAGCGTCGACGAGGTCGGCTTCGGCACCACGCCGATGCACTGCGACATCGTGGTCGAGGTGGATGCGACCGCCCGCGTGGTCAAGACCATCGGCGGCAATCTGCAGCAGTCGGTGTCGATGGAGCTGGTGGAGTTGGGCGATTCCGGGCTGGTGGACGGCTTCACCAATTCGCATGCGCCCTGGCTGGTGCTGATGCGCAACCAGTTGCCGTAACGATGGCGGCGGACGGGGGTCAGGCCGCTTCGTATGGATCGCCCTCGCCGTCGTCCGCCCCGGCCAGGTCGCGGAACAGGTCCAGCTGCGCGGTGTCCGGATCGCTGGTCGCCACGCCGACGCCCAGCAGCCGTACCGGCAAGCGCCGCCGCGCATGGCCCTCGGCCAGCAGCCGCGCGTAGACGTCTCGGTCCGGCATCTGGCCGCGGCATTCCACTGTGGTCTGGCGAAAGTCCGCGAAACGCAGCTTGACCGTCAGCTTGTGGATCAGGTGCTGGGCGCCCGCGCGCGCGATGCGGGCCTGCAGCTGCGCGATCAGCGGCTCGAGCTCGGCCAGGCACGCCGTCAGGTCGGGCAGATCGTCGGCATAGGTTTCCTCGACGCTGATCGACTTGCGCTCCCGCTCGGGCGATACCCGCCGTTCGTCGATGCCGCGGCACAGGTTGTACAGGCGGCCGCCGAAGCTGCCGAAGTGCCGATGGAACAGGTCCGGCGTCCACGCCCGCAGATCCGCGCACGTCTTGACGCCGAGGCGGTTCAGCTTGGCCGCCGTGACCCGGCCGACGCCGTGGATGCGCTCGACCGGCAAGGCGGCGACGAAGGCGTCGACCGCTTCGGGCCGCACCACGAACAGGCCGTCCGGCTTGTTCCAGTCGCTGGCGATCTTGGCGATGAACTTGCTGGGCCCGACGCCGGCCGACACCGTGACGCCGACCTCCTCCCGCACGCGCCGGCGGATCTCCTCGGCGATGCGCGTCGCGCTGCCCTGGTGCCGCGTGCACGCGCTGACGTCCAGATAGGCCTCGTCGAGCGACAGCGGCTCGACCAGTTCGGTGTATTCGCGATAGATGCCGAAGATCCGGCGCGACGCTTCCTTGTACTTGTCCATCGCCGGCCGCAGGATCAGCAGCTCGGGACAGCGCTTGACCGCCTGCGCCGATGACATCGCCGAGCGCACGCCATAGGCGCGCGCCTCGTAGTTGCAGGTCGCGATCACGCCGCGCCGGTCCGGCGAGCCGCCGACCGCCATCGGCCGGCCGCGCAGCGACGGGTCGTCGCGCATCTCGACCGAGGCGTAGAAGGCGTCGCAGTCGCAATGGATGATCTTGCGCAGCGGCGGGACCGGCGTGCTGGACATGGGCGTTCGGCGTTCGACGATTCGGTGCCGACTATTCGGCTTACGCTATTCGCGCCAATAATCGAACACCGCAGACGGATCGTCGTTTTCATCCGTCGCGTCGATGAAATCGCGACGATTCTCTCCCGGAGCCCGTATGGCGATCCGATCCGTCACGCACGTGAAGGGCACGATCATGTTGCCGATGAATGGGAATGCGCGATTGGCAAGGTGTTTCATCGATGCTGCCAATAATGGCTCAGTCGACCGCCACCGCCGGCGGGCGCCGCCGCGACATCCAGAACCCCTCCAGCGCATAGAGCGCCAGCGATACCCAGATCATCGCGTAGCCCAGCTGCTTGTCGGCGGGGAACGGCTCGTGGTACAGCCAGACGCCCAGCAGCAGCTGCAGCGTCGGACCGGTGTACTGCAACAGCCCGAGCAGCGACAGCGGGATGCGGCGCGCCGCCGCGGCAAAGAACAGCAGCGGCACCGCGGTGACCGGCCCGGCCATCGCCACCAGGAACTGCACGCCCAGGCTCGCATGGGCAAAGCCGGCCTCGCCGGTCGAGAACATCCAGCCCAGCGCGGCGACGGCGAAGGGGAACAGCAGCAGCGTTTCCAGCGACAGCCCCTCGAGCGCACCCAGCGCTGCGGTCTTGCGCAGCAGCCCGTAGCCGCCGAAGGTGCCGGCCAGCGCCAGCGCGATCCACGGCAGCTGCCCGGCGGCGAAGGTCAGCCACACCACGCCGGCGGCCGCCAGCGCGATCGAGACCCACTGCGCCGGCCGCAGCCGCTCGCGCAGGAACACCACGCCGAGCAGCACGCTGAACAGCGGATTGATGAAGTAGCCCAGGCTCGCATCGACGACGCGATCGTTGGACACCGCCCAGATATAGAGGAACCAGTTGCCGCACAGCAGCGCCGCGCTGGCGACGAAGCCGAGCAGCAGGCGGCGGTCGGACCAGACCCCGCGCAGCCAGCCCCAGTGCCGGCGGATCGCCAGGATGGCGCCGAGGAAGACCAGCGACCACACCATCCGGTGCAGCAGGATCTCGAGGGGCGCGATGCCGTGGAGGGACTTGATGTACAGGGGCAGCAGGCCCCAGATGATGTACGCCAGCAGGGCGTAGAGTATGCCGGTCTGCATCGGAGAATCCTCTCAGAAGCCGAGGATTCTACCGGTGCGGACCGAGCCTTGCAGGCGGCACGAAGCCGCCGTGGGCGCTTACAGTTTGCGGGCGAAGCTGAACTGCGCGAAGGCCTGCTCGGCGACATTGAACCACGCGGCCTGGTTGTTGCGGAACACGCGCCAGTCGTCGTAGATCTTCTTGAACGACGGGTTCTTGCCGCTTTCCTCGGCATAGGCGTCCTGGGTCGCCTTGAAGCACGCCTCCATGATCTCGCGCGAGAACGGGCGCAGCTTGACGCCGTTCTCCAGCAGGCGCGCCAGCGCCTGCGGATTGACGGTGTCGTACTTGGCCATCATCGTGGTGTGCGCCTCGAAGGTCGCGGTCTCCAGCGCGCGCTTGTACAGCGCCGGCAGCTTCTCGAACTCGCTTGCCGAGGCGTAGAACGACAGCTGCGCGCTGCCTTCCCACCAGCCCGGGTAGTAGTAGAACGGCGCGACCTTGAAGAAGCCGAGCTTCTCGTCGTCATACGGGCCGACCCATTCGGCGGCGTCGATCGTGCCCTTCTCCAGCGCCGGATAGATGTCGCCACCGGCGATCTGCTGCGGTACCACGCCCAGGCGCGACAGCACCACGCCGGCGAAACCGGCGACGCGATATTTCAGGCCCTGCAGGTCGGCGACGGTGCGGATCTCCTTGCGGAACCAGCCGCCCATCTGCGCGTTGGTATTGCCGCCCAGAAAGTTGACGACGTTGTATTCCTTGAAGAACTCGCGCATCAGCTTCATGCCGTTGCCCTGCACCATCCAGGCGTTCTGCTGGCGCGCGGTCAGGCCGAACGGAATCGTGGTGTCGAAGCACAGCGTCGGGTTCTTGCCGAAGTAGTAGTAGCCGGCGGTGTGGCCGATCTGCACGGTGTTGTTCTGCACGGCGTCGAGCACCTGCAGGCCCGGCACGATTTCGCCGGCGGCGAACACCTTGATGTTGAACTTGCCGTCGGTCAGTTCCTTGACCCGGTTCGACAGCGTCTCGGCGCCGCCGTAGATGGTGTCGAGGGATTTCGGAAAGCTCGACGCCAGGCGCCATTCGACGGCCGGGTTGCTGCCTACCACGGCAGGCGCGGCGGGCGTGCCGGGGGCGCTGGCGGGGGTCGGCGCGGCGGCCTGCTCTTGCTTGCCGCAGGCGGCCAGCGCACCGGTGGCGGCCACGGCCGACGCTTTCAACAGAAAGGAACGACGTTCCATCGACTACTCTCCTCGTTTTCGAATTTTGATCCGGCCGAGGGCGAGAGAGTGCGTCGACTCCAACGCTGGCCGGGAACGCGCGGCAGGCCGTGGTACGACAGCGCGCAATAACGGGCCTGTTACCGGCGCACCCGCCGACTTGGCAGCGTACGCCGATAACAGGCCCGGTTTCACCCTCTGGTTTGCCCGCTCATACCCGTTCCAGCAGGCTGATCGATTATAGCGGTGCCCAATTCGCCACGGGGCCGCGCCAGGCTCCGGGTTTTCGCTAGGAAAGTGCGGTATGGCGCGCCTCCGCGGCGGCGATCCGGCATGGCGCGCTGCGTCGGCATCGGTGGCCGAACGTACGCTTTCGTCATCTGCAGTGCTCAGCCGATGGATTTTGTAACCTCTCTTGCTGTCCAATCAGCCCGACTGATAAAACCGTCGGTCCGGCACGGCCGAGCCCGTGCTCGCCGTTGCGCACCGTTGCCGCCCTGTTGTCACCGCATGTCGTTGTCCGCGTCGTCTTCCTCTCGCCGTCGTCCGCTGAACCGCTCCGTCCGTTCGTCCGTACTGCCGCGTCCGCGCTGGCTGTATCTGGCCGGCCTGGCGGCGTGGGGCATCGTTGCCTGCGCGCAGACGCCGCCGGCGCCCGAGCCCATCGCCCCACCGGTGTTCGCGCCGGCCGCCCCGGTGCCCGCGGTTGCGCGGCTGTCGAGCTGGACGCCGGATTCGAGGCCGAACCCGACGCAGAACCCGTCGGTGGAGGGTGCCGTGCCGCCGGCGGAGCCGGCAGGCTGGCAACCGCAGCAGCAGGCCGGCGACGCCGATCCGCTCGCCGGGTTGCTTCAGCGTGAGGCGCCGACCCCGGCCGACGCCGCCACCGAAACGCTGAACCTGCCGCCCGCCGATACGCCCGAACAGGCCGCGCTGGCCGAGCTCGATCCAGGCTTGGCGGGACCGCCGGAGCCGTTGCCGCCCGCGCCGCCGCCGGTGGTGCTGTTCCCGAACCGGCTCGGCGAGTTCATGCCTGAGGCAATCGCGTCCGCCGGCGGCGACGCCGCGGCGCCCAGCGATGCTCCGCCGGTATTCGCCTCCAACCTGCCGAGCGCCGAACCCGCCGAGGAGACCGTCTGGAGCCTGTCGTACAGCGGCCGCGCGGCCTACGAGGACAACACCCACGCGATGCGGGCCTGTCCGGGCGGCAGCCTGTCGACCGGCATCGGCCACGGCGTGGCCTGCCAGAGCAGCGGCGAGGTCAAGCTGCGCGAGCAGCTCTATACGCTGGACGGTGGCGCTGCGATCGAGGTGGTGGCGCAGGCGCGCGGCACCAATACCACGACCATCGACGGGCGCCCTGCCCCGGTCGATCCCTATCAGCTGATCCCGCAGTTCTATACCGCGGTCAAGGGCGTGGCCGCGCTCGACGGCGCCACCATGTGGGCCGGCCGGCGCGACACGTCGCCGTTCCTGATGTCGTCGGGGCTGCTGCCGCCAACCTCCAGCGCGCTGCGTTTCGGCGTCGACGACGCCAGGATCGCCGGCGTCGGCCTCAGCTACCAGTACACCGCCCGCAACGACACCAATGGCCAGCATCTGCCCAGCTATCACTCGGTCCGCACCGCGCCGATCGGCGTCAATGACAAGGGCACGCTGCAGCTGGGTTTCACGCGCGTCCAGGCCGACGCGCTGGCCGATGCCGCCGGCGATGCCTGGTGGGCGTCGGCAATGCACGAACAGAAGGGCGTGCTGGCCGGCACCAACCGCTTCGGCCTGCAGTACGGCGCCGGCAGCCGCACCGCGATGACCGGCTACACCGGCATGGGCGACACGCTGTCGCGCGTGCGGGTCGCCGAATCGATGGAATGGAAGGGACGCGCGGGCCTGATCGGCTCGGTCGAATCGAGCCTGCAGTACGACCGCTCGGCGCTGGGCACGCTGCAATGGATGACCACGCGCGTGCGGCCCGCCTATGCGCCGACCGAGCGCTTCCGCCTGAGCTTCGAGGTCGCGCACGACCAGATTTCGTCGGGCTTCGGCGTCAGCGGCCAGCGCACCGCGCTGACGGTGGCGCCGACGCTGACGCTCGGCAAGGCCGCCG
Organism: Cupriavidus sp. HPC(L); assembly: GCF_000307735.3. Lineage (NCBI taxonomy): Bacteria > Pseudomonadati > Pseudomonadota > Betaproteobacteria > Burkholderiales > Burkholderiaceae > Cupriavidus > Cupriavidus sp. HPC(L). Next base: position 6,395 of record NZ_AMPR02000453.1, read on the forward strand.
GCAACGCCAATCTGCGCGCGTTCTACACCTACAGCCGCGCCAACGACGTCGACGGCATCACCTTCGCGGCACCGGCCGACGCCTGGGCCTCGCAGGCGACGGGTTCGATCTTCGGGATCCAGCTCAATCGGCGCTGGTAGAGGTGGCGCTGGTAGGAGCGGCGCTGATGGGCGCGGCGTTGGCGGGCGCGCCGTCGGCCCTTGCCGCGGCCGGGCAGCCGGCCGGCACGGTCCGCAGCAGCCAGTGGAACACCAGCGTCGCCGTCAGCGCGCCGGCGCACTGCGCCAATACGAAGCCCGGCACATCGATCGCGCGGATGCCGCTGAAGGTCGCGGTCAGTGCGCACGCCAGCGTCAGCGCCGGATTGGCGAAAGACGTCGAGGCGGTGAACCAGTACCCCGCGCCGATATAGCCGGCCATCGCGAACGGCAGCAGCGCGGGCCGGGCGCGTGCGGTGCCCATCGCCACGGCGATCAGGCCAAACGTCGCCAGGAATTCGCTCCACCAGATCGGCGCGCCGGTGCGCGCGTGGTTCGACCCGCTCAACGGCGGCTCGCCGAACATCAGGTGGACCGCGATCACGCCCGCGACCGCGCCCGCGCATTGCACGAGCCCATAGCGCAGCGCCTCGCGCGCGGGCAGCATCCCCTGCAGCCAGGCCGACAGCGTGACCGCCGGATTCAGATGGCCGCCCGAGATGCCGCCGAAGGTCAGCAGCAGCGCGGCGAGCCCCGCGCCGCTCGCCAGCGAATTGGCCAGCAGCGCCAGCGCGGCATTGCCTGCCGCAAGCCGCTCGGCGCGCAAGCCGGAGCCGATCACCACCGCGATCAGCAGCGCCGTGCCCAACGCCTCGGCGACCAGCCTGCGCGCGGGCGAGACAGCGAAATCCATGGAGGCGGCATCGGCCGGGAAGGTGGCGTGAGGACGGCGGCTGGACATCGAACGCGGAGCGAAGGTGACAGGGACCTGCAGGGACCGTGCGCGGCGCGATGTTGTCCGGCGCGGGAAGCGCGCAGTGTTCCGCCCGCCCCGCCCGCCGTCAATGCGCGCCGGTGCAGTTGTGTCCTGATCCGCGGTATCGAATGCGGCGCGCCGCTAGCCGAAGCGCACGCAATAGACCGGCGGCAGATGCGCCGACACGCAGGTCCACCGTTCGCCGCCGTTCTCCGATACCCACAGCCCGCCGGTTGTCGAGCCCATCGCCAGCCGTTCGCCGCTGTCGTCGACGGCGAGGCCGTGCCGATAGATCAGGTCGTAGGCAGGCGGTGCCGGCAGGCCTTCGTCGAACACCTCGAAGCTGCGGCCGCCGTCGCGCGTGCGGGACACCACCAGCTTGCCGTCGACCGGAATGCGGCATTCGTCCTTGGTCGCCGGCGCGAACCATGCGGTATCGGGATCGCGCGGGTGCACCGCGACCGCGAAGCCGAACTTCGACGGCCGCCCTTCGATGCGCCGCCAGCTGGCGCCGCCGTCCTCTGAACGGAAGACGCCGTCGTGATGCTGCACCCACAGCGCATCGGGCCGGGACGGACATTGCACCATGTAGTGCGGGTCCTGGATGTTCGGGTCCTCGCTGCGCTCGGGCGGCATATAGCCCGCCTTCATGCCGCGCGTGGTGGCCTCCCAGCTGTCGCCGCCATTGCGGGTCTGCCAGACGCCGCCGCACGAGATCGCGATCGACACATGGCGGCTGTCGCGCGGATCGACGCAGATCGAATGGATGCCGGGATAGTCGTAGCCGCCGCCGAACCACTGCGCCCGTTCGGGACGATCCCACAGCGGCCGGTTCAGCGCCCAGCTCGCGCCGCCATCGTCCGAGCGGAACAGGCCGCCTGGAATGGTGCCGGCCCACAGCACGCCGGGTTCGTCGGCGCCGCCGGCCTCGAGCACCCACAGCTGCTGCAGCGACCAGGGCGCGGGCCTGGGCGCGTCGGGGTCCGCCGGTGCATCGCTTGCGGCGGCGGCCTGCTCTTCCGGCTGCGGCGGATAGACCGGCACCGCACAGGCGGTCCACTCGGCCTCGCCGCGCGCGCGGCGCCACAGCTTGACGCCGAAGTGCCCCAGATTCAATGCGGCATAGAGGGTGCCGTCGCGCGGGTCGGACAGCACCATCGTGACCGGCTCGCCAAGAAAATGCGCCCCGGTTTGCTGCCACTGTCCTTCAGGCTGGCGTTCGATCTCGAACAAGCCCTTGCGCGTTGCCACGAGAAGTCGGTCGTTCATCGTTCAGGTCTCCTGGTATCGATCGGCCGCCGGTCGCGTGGCCGTCGGCGCGTCGGCTGTCGAAACGTGTTTCGTCGAAGCCGTTGGTGCTCGCGCCCGCCGCTATCCGCCGGACAGCGCCTGCACCACGTAGACCTTGCTGTCCTCGCGCAACGCATCGCTGAGACGTTGCCGGTCGCGAATCATCGTGCCGTCGATGAAGACGGTCACATGGCGGCGCAACTGGTTCTGGTCGTCGAGGATGTAGCCGCGCAACTCGGGCTGCTCGGCGAACACCGCGTCGAGCGCGGCGCGTACCGAGGCGGCGGGCAGATGACGGTCTGGCGTGGGGACATGGCGCTGGATCGCCGGCGCGAAGGTGATATGGGCCATGGTGCAGCGAGGGTGGGAGCGCGAAAAACGGTCACTACAGTGTAGGCGCTCGGCGCTGCGCGGGAAGGGCAAACGCGGGGAAATTCCGGCGCAGGAATGTGGACACCGCGTGTGGACACTTCGATGTGGACAACGCGGATGTCGACGCGATCAGAACCGGCGTCTTTGCCGCTCTCGCGACAAAGACGCCGCCTGGCAGTCCTGTCTTTTGTTGACGTCGTATTTACCGCTGCGACGGCGCCGGCAAACCGCCAGGCCCGGCACCGAAGTGCGCATGGCTTTCAGCCCTTCCATCCCCGCGTCGCATGCGCGCACGCAGTCTAGCAAGAGTCGGTCGAACTGGCGACATGCGGACGAAACATGGAAGAGTCCATGTGGACACGCGGATGTGGACACGCCGGATGTGGACGGACCCGATGTGGACGGACCCGATGTGGACGGACCCGATGTGGACGGACCCGATGTGGACAGCATTGCCGCGGCACGGATGCCGCGTCTCAGTCCGTGCCCGCGTTCGCGCGGAACGCCTCGAGATTGACGCCCAGCCGCTTGATCTTGTCGTACAGCGTTTTCTTCGGCACGCGCAGCAGATCGCTGGCGGCCGCGGTGCGCCCCGATGCGGCGCGCAGCGCTTCCTCGATCAGATGCCGTTCGAACACCGCGACCTGCTCGTCGAGCGAACGCGTGTCGCCGCCATTGCCGTTCGCGTTGCCGTTGCCGTTGCCGCCGCCGTTTCCACTTCCATGGCTGCCGGGCATACCGGTGCTGCCGCCGGGCAGCCCCAGCACGAAGCGGTCGGCGGCATTGCGCAGCTCGCGCACATTGCCCGGCCACGGATACATCATCAGCTCGCGCATATGCGGCGGCGACACCTCGGGCACCGGCCGCTCGTAGCGCAGCGCCGCCTGCAGCAGGAAGTGCGAGAACAGCAGCGGAATGTCCTCGCGCCGTTCGCGCAGCGGCGGGATGTCGATCACCGCGACATTCAGCCGGTAGTACAGATCGGCGCGGAAGCGCTGCTCCGCCGACAGCGCCAGCAGGTCGACCTTGGTGGCCGCGATCACGCGGCAATCCATCGGCAGCAGCGTGTTCGAGCCCAGCCGTTCGAACTGCCGCTCCTGCAGCGTGCGCAGCAGCTTGATCTGCAGCGACATCGGCATCGTCTCGATCTCGTCGAGGAACAGCGAGCCGCGCTGCGCGTATTCGATCTTGCCGACCCGCCGCCGCGCGGCGCCGGTAAACGCGCCCGACTCGTGGCCGAACACCTCGCTCTCGAACAGCGATTCGGGCACGCCGCCGCAATTGAGCGCGGCAAAGTTGCCCTGCCGCCGCGGCCCGTACTCGTGCAGGCAGCGCGCCACCAGTTCCTTGCCGGTACCGGTCTCGCCGAGGATCAGCACATCGGCGTCGGTGCAGGCCAGGTCGAGGATCAGCTTGCGCAGCCGCTCGACCGCCGCCGAGCGGCCGATGACCTTGGCCTCGATCGCCTGCGTGTCGGCCAGCTGCCGGCGCAGCGCCTCGACCTCGAGCGTCAGCGCGCGCTTTTCCATCGCGCGCTGCACGACCTCGGTCAGTTCGCCGGGCGAGTACGGCTTCTCGACGAAATCGTAGGCGCCGCGGCGCATCGCCTGCACCGCCATCGAGATATCGCCGTGGCCGGTGACGAGAATCACCGGCAGCGCCGCATCGATTTCCAGCGCCTTGTCGAGCAGCGCCAGGCCGTTGATGCCGGGCAGGCGCACATCAGTGACCAGCACGCCGGCAAAACCAGGCGTGAGGCGATGCAGCACCTGTTCGGCCGAGCCGAACGCCTCCACCGACAGCCCGGCGATCTGCAGCGATTGCGTGCTGCCCAGCCGCACCGCGGCATCGTCTTCGACATAGAGGACCGACAGGTCAGTTCGCATCGGCATGGTTCTCCTGTGCGGCGGGAAGCTGAATGATGAAGCGCGCGCCCACGATGTCGCCGCGGTTGTCCGGGTCGCCGGGGTCGCCGGGGTCGCTGGACAGGCCGAACGCGCGGCGATTCTCCGCGCGCAGCGTGCCGCCGAATTCGCGGACGATGCCGGCGGAGATCGCGAGCCCCAGGCCCAGACCGACGCCCTGCTCCTTGGTGGTGAAGAACGGCTCGAACAGACGCGGCATCACGTCGTCGTCGATGCCGCAGCCGCGATCGGCGACCTCGATCGTGACCCACTGCGGGTCCGCTTGCACGTGGATCTCGAGCACGCGTGCGGCGGCGTCCTCGCTTGCGTCCGCGTTCGCCTCCTTCATCGCATCGAGCGCGTTCGACAGCAGGTTGACCAGCACCTGCTCGAGCCGGTTGCCCTCGCACAGCGCCAGCGGCGATGGCTCCGGAACCGATACCACCAGCTCCGCGCCGTCGGCCCGAATGCGCGAATCCAGCAGGAACAGCGCGTCGGCGATCACCGTGCCGACCGGCGTGGGCACCGACTGCACCGGCGCCTTGCGCGCGAACTTCTTCAGCTGCGCGGTGATCTTGCCCATCCGCTCGACCATCTGGCAGATCACGTTCAGATTGGTCTCGACCGCATCGGTCTGGCCGCGGCGGAAGAACACGATGGTGTTGGCCGACAGCGTGCGCAGCGCCGCCAGCGGCTGGTTCAGCTCATGCGTGATGCCGGCCGACATCTGCCCGAGCGCGGCCATCTTGCTGGCCTGCACCAGCTCGTCCATCGCCGCCTTCAGCACCTGCTCGGCGCGCTTGCGCTCGGCGATTTCCTTCTGCAGCTTCAGGTTCGATCCGGACAGCGCCTGCGTGCGCATCGCGACCTTGCGTTCGAGCTCGTCGTGCGCGCGCTGCAGCGCCTCCTTGGCCGAGCGGTTCTGCGCGGCGGCGCGGCGGCGCTGCAGCACGTACAGGATCAGCAGCAGCAGAAAGCCGAGCGCGAAGGCGCCGATCACCGCGCTGTTGCGCGCCAGCGTGCGGATCGGCTCCATGTCGGACAGCACGATCAACCGCCAGTCGGTATCGGGAATGCGCCGGCTCTGCGCGAGGAATTCGTCGCCGTCCGGCATCTGCACCACGCTGATGTCGGCGGCGAAGCGGCGCTGCTCGCGAAAGCCGATCGGATCGAGCGAATCGACGGTCGAGTACTGCCGCGTCGAGGCGAGCTGCCAGCGCGTCTCGCTGGGCAGTTCGCGCAGCGACTTGAAGCGCCAGTCGGGCTGCGAGCTCAGGAACACGATGCCGTTGGCGTCGACCACCAGGATGCGGTCGTCATTGGCGAGCCACGGCTCGTCGATCTTGTCGAGGTTGACCTTGACCGCGGCCACGCCGAGCATCGCGCCGTCGCGCACGATCGGCTGCGAGAAGTAGTAGCCCGGCTCGCGGCTGACGGTGCCGATGCCATAGAAGCGGCCGGGCTTGCCCCGCATCGCGTCGCGGAAATACGGCCGGTACGAGAAGTTGATGCCGACGAAGCTGGCCGCCTCGTTCCAGTTGCTGGCGGCCAGCGTCAGGCCGTGGGCGTCCATCACGTAGATCGCTGTGGATTTGGCGGCCGCGTTGACCTCGGCGAGGAAGCGGTTGGCCGCCATCGGCAGGCCCGGTGTATCGGGTTCGCGCAGCAGCCGCTGCACGTCGTGGTTCAGCGCGACCACCGCGGGCAGATATTCGTAGCGGCGCATCTCGCTGCGCAGTCCGCCGATATAGGCCTCGATGCGGTGCGCGGTGCCATCGCGCTGCGCGCGGATGCCGACCCGCTCGCCCCACAGATAGGCGATCGTGACACCGGCCGCCATCACCGCGCAGACGGCCGCGATCACCGCCGCGCGACGCGCCCGCCCGCGCAGCCATGCCGGCGGCGGCATCGACTGCGTCGCAGGGGAAGTCGCGGAGGAGTCCGTCATATCGATGCGCGGGAAGGGATACCGGCGGCGTGCGCCAACGACCGGCCATTAGGCAAAGCCGCGCACCGGCGCGTCAATCGGCGTAAACGTCAGTCGGCGTGAACATCAGGCGCGCCGATGCATCGGCGTCGATGCATCGGCGCCGGCCCCCTCTCCGTCAGGGGGCAGTCCGCGCTGACACGGCCATCACGTCTTCACGGCCGCGCCATCAGGGCTGCGTCACATCGAACAGCAGATTGACCGGCGACGGGCCGAACGACAGCCAGGTACCCTTCAACGGCTGCTGCTCGACGCCCGGCCGCGACCAGTCGCAGACGCCGGTCGGGAAGATCGACTGCAGCCGCGCCAGCTGCGCGGGCGTCATCATCACCTTGTAGTCGGCCGGATCGATCGGCTTGAGCTGGCACTTGACGATGTCGTCGGCCAGCGGGCCGCCGGCGACCATGCGCGGCGTGGTGCCGGCCGGGTACAAGGTATTGCACTGCCCCGGGCCATGCGCGGTCTGCGGCTCGACGATCTTGTTGCCGCCCGCGTCCCAGCACGCATCGACCAGGTCCGCCGGCTTGTTGCGCACCACCTTCTCGGCCTTGCTGCCCGGGCCGGTGTCGCGCAGCATCGCGGTCAGCCAGCGGTCCATCTGGTCGAAGTTGTCGTCGCGGATGGTGCCGGGCCCGACAATGACCTGGTTGTCCGCATGCCCGTTGGCCGCGATCAGCCGCGCGCGCACCGAGTAGCTGTGGATCTTGTTGTGGATGTCGCCGTTGACGCGATCGTCGAAGTAGTCGCGCTGATCGATGATCGGCGTGGTGGCCAGCCCGCCGCCGGTCGAGGTGATGCGTCCCGACTGGTAGGCGCGTGCGATCGCGTCGAGATCGCCGGCCGTGCGCTGCGCGGTCTTCTTGAAGTCGACGTCGACGCCGCCGATCTTCTCGTTCAGGTCGATGAACTGGTCGGCCGTGATCATGCCGTCGTTCAGCGCCTTCAGGCCGTATTGCACGCCGACATTGTCGATCGGCCGCTTGGCGAAGCCGCGCGCGTCCTTGCCGTAGACGTTGACGGTGTGGTCGTAGACGGTCGCCCGCACGCCGGTCGGGTTGTTGACCGGATGGTATTTCTGGTCGGCCGGGAAGCCCGCGGGGAACGACACCACCGGATCGAGGCGGCCCGCGCTGCTGCTCATCGCGGCGATGTTGCCGGGCTTCAGGTAACCCGAGATCGCCGAGCGCTGCGCATCGCTGTATTGGCCCGGCGCGCTCTGCGTGAAGTACAGATGCAGCAGGCGCGAGTCGTGCAGCTTGAAGATCGTCGACGAGGTGACGTCCGGGAACACCGAGGTCACGATAATGCCGTCGAACAGGCCCGGATAGTTGTCGCCGGTCTGGTGGCTCTGATAGGCGCCGCCCGAGCCGCCGGTGCCGATCGTGAAGAACGGCGTGCCGTAGTTCTCGATCAGCCGTTCCTTGACCATCGCGATGGTCTCGGACGACAGCAGGTCGTTGCAGTTGTTGCCGAAGGTATTGAGCGAGGCGCTGGCCACTGCGTAGCCCTTGCGCAGGTGGTTGTGGTTCAGCACCGCCACCGGCGTGCCCTGCATGTACCAGCCGCCCTGGCAACCGCCGCCGAGCGGATAAACGACCTTGCGGTTCCAGCCCGCGGGCGGCGCCAGCGGCGTCGGCTCGGCGTCCTTCAGCGGGTCGTGCAGGATCGCGGTCTGGTAGATCGCGCGGTTGATCGTACCGGTCTCGACGCGGACGATATAAGGTACGGTCACGCCCGCGTTGTTGGTGGTGCTGGCCAGGTCCGCCGGATACGCGGCGACCGGTGTCGGCAGCGGCTTGAAGCTGTTGGCGGTCGAGCGGTAGACGTAGTGCACGCGGCGTTCGACCGAGCAGTTCTCGTCGAGCGGCGCGCCCAGCTTGCTGCCGTCCGGCAGCGTGAAGTTCTGCGTCGCGCAGATGTAGGGCTTTTCGTGCGGGCCGGAGAAGACGGGGCCGGTGATCGGATAGTTGGTCAGCGTCAGCGTGGTACGCGCGGGGCCGCGCTTGACCTCCAGTGTGTTCTCGCCGAGCTTCAGGCCGCTGACGATGCCCAGCGCTTCGCCGTCGGCGGTCGGCGTGAAGGCGTCGCTGACATCGGTGCCGTTGAGGCTGACCTTGAACTTGTTGCCGGGCGCGCGTTCGCTGGCGCTCAGCCGGATCAGCGCATCGCCGCCGGTCACGCGCTCTGGCGCGGACGACAGCACGGTCGCCTCGACCGTGGCCCGGTGTCCCAGGCCCAGGCCGGGCGCGTTCTCCGCGCTCTGCGGCTGCAGATTGCCGCCACCGCCATCATCGCCGCCGCCGCACCCGGCGACCACTAGGGCCGCCACCATCGCGCCAGTCCCCAAGGACGGCCGCTTCCACCGAGCTGCTGTTTGCCGCATCGTCGTCTCCTGTTTGGCCGGCCTCGCCGGCACTGCCTTTTCCACGCTCCGCAGCGGAGCGGTCAGCGCGTCTGCCGTCTGTCGCGGCAGCTTGCGAGGCGCCTGCGTTGCAATGGGCGTGCCATTGCCGGCCACTATCGGTGCCGGAGACTAAGCGTCTGAAAGACAAGCGTTTTTGTCCGAGGACAATGTCTGCATCGCGGCAGACATGGATGGGAATCCGCACAGCCGCGAGCGGGTGGCGTGCGGAAAGTCGCGTCGGCGCGCAATCAGAAGTCGAGTTGCCGCGGCTGAATGCCAAGCGCGGCGGCAATCTTCTCGCGCGTCGATTTGCGCAGACGCTCGCCGCGTTCCTGCTGCGCGTACGCCGACTGTGAGATGCCGATACGGGCCGCGACATCGGATTGGGTCAGTCCGAGATGTTCGCGCCAGGCTCGCGCGGGCGTCGCGCCTTCGACCGTGCGCCGAACCACGGCATGCGGAATCAGACCCCGTTCCTCGGCATGGCGAGCGATGTAGTCCTGTCCAGCTCGACGTGGCCATTGGCCCGTCCGCAATGCGCCTAACGAACCCAGGCCGAACAGCCGGCCGGTGCCACCGTCCCGCTGACGTACATCGCGCCATGCCGGTACAGGCGCAGCCGGTCCACTGCCTCGGCACCGCTGAGCACCCAGACGCCGCCGCCGGCATCGGTCCAGACGATGCGGGCGTCGCTGCCCTCCAGTGCGGTGAACAATTGCGAAGGCGCGGCGCCTGGGCGCATCACCACGGTGGTGGTGTCGATCGGCGCCGCCCTTGCCGGGAACAGGTTCAGCGCGGCGCCAAGCAGCGAGCCGCCGACCAGGATGGCCGCGACCCAGCTCGCGGCGATGCCGGGGCCGCGCGGACCTGCGCCCCGGTTAGGTCCGGCCCCGCTGCTCGTCTTGCGCATGCGGATGCCGACGATCAACGGGATCACGCCGAACAGGAACAGCCAGATCAGATCCCACAGCAAGGGGTTGGGGGAGTCCATGCGGATGCGGTGGATGCCGGTGATCCAGTGCGACAGCACGGCATCGACCACGTGCCAGACGCCGAAGCCGATCCAGAAGTTCGCCAGCAGGTGCCGATGCGCATGCGGGACGGCGAAGACCTCGCGCGATCGATACAGCAGCCAGAGCCCGATCGCGGCGATCACGTACATCAGCGCGTGGAACACGCCATCGGCCATCACCTGCACGCGCAGGTCGCCGAGCGCGCCGCGTTCGATGCCCGACAGCAAGTGGTGCCACTGCAGGATCTGATGCAGCAGAATGCCGTCGAAGAAGCCGCTCATCGCGAAGCCAAGCGTGTATCCCGCCCATGCGAACGCGCGCGGATGGATGGGTTCGGCTGCAGGAATCGCGCCGTCTGTCGGCATGGCATCGCTCCTTCGGATCGGGTGGGACGCAGTGGCGGCTCAACGCCAGCGCAAAGCCAGCGCAAAGCCAAGCGGGCCGCATCGACGTCAGCCGATGGGGCCCGCTTGCAGCGACTGGTGGTCGCGGATGGACGGCGGCGCTCAGCGCGTGCCGCTCGTGCCCGTGGCGGATCCGCTCGAGGTACCCGACGAGCTGCCGCTCGTGCTGGTCCCCGTGCCGGTGCCCGACCGCGAGCTGTCGGTCGGCGTCACCGTGCCCGAGCCCGAAACGGAACCGGATCCCGACCCCGTGCCGCTGCCGGCGGCGGTGCAGCCTGCGAGTCCGCAAGCCATGGCGAAAGCCAGGGCGGCGATAGAAGTCATCGTTCTCATTTTGTTTTCCTCCAGCGGTGCGCTAAGTCCCCGTAGCGCTGACATGAACCCCGCGATCGGGGGCCGCCCGTCAATATGCAATCGGCGTTCCAATTGCGGGTTGGCGATGCGGCGATGGACCGACCGTCTGTCGGTGCGGCGCAAGACAGCCATGGCGGCTGCGTAAGACATACCAACGCTTGTAAGCCTTGCCAACACGCGTGTCGGACGGCATGCACGTTGTTGCAGAGCGGGACGTAAGGCGGGGGAGAGGCGGGGATGGTGCGGGGCTCGGCCGGCCTTGCGGCGGCACGTGGCGGTCACCTTGCGTGACCGGAACTGGACGGGGCCTGGGCGGGGAACGCGAAGCACCAAAGAGAAGCACCAAAGAAAAACGGACGCCGAAGCGTCCGTTTTTCTTTCAACCTGGTGGCCTGGGACGGAATCGAACCGCCGACACAAGGATTTTCAATCCTCTGCTCTACCGACTGAGCTACCGGGCCAAAGAAGCGAAACTATAACAGCGGGCATGGGACTGGTCAACCCCTGCCGGCGCGAATCGTCGTCCTTACTGCTCGGCGGGCTCGGGCTTGTTGCGGCTCAGCTCGACGCCCAGTTGCTTGAGCTTGCGATACAGGTGGGTACGCTCGAGCCCCGTCTTCTCGGCCACGCGCGTCATGCTGCCGTGCTCGCGCAGCAGGTGGTATTCGAAATAGGCGCGCTCGAACATGTCGCGCGCCTCGCGCAGCGGCATGTCGAAGGAGAACTGCATTTCGGCCTCGGGTACGCGCTGCGGCGTGCCGTTGGCCGACACTTCCGTGGGCGCGGTCTCGGCGGCGCGAGCTGTGGGCTCGGCGGCCGGTGC
>NZ_AMPR02000452.1:0-18132 GCF_000307735.3 Cupriavidus sp. HPC(L)
ATCACGATCAGCGCGCCGCCGCTGCATACGATGCTGGGCCCGGCGCCGATCGACGACGACCGTGACCGGCGCTCGCGCGGCAACCGCCTGATCCTGGCGATCGAGGACGACGTCGCGTTCGCGCAGATCCTCTACGACCTGGCCCACGAACTGGACTTCGACTGCCTGCACGCGACCACCGCCCAGCAGGGTCTGGAGCTGGCCCGCGAATACCAGCCCTGCGGCATCCTGCTCGATGTCGCGCTGCCCGACCATTCGGGACTGACGCTGCTCGACTGGCTCAAGCGCGACCCGGCGACGCGCCATATCCCGACCCATCTGGTGTCGATCAGCGACCATGCCGAAGCCGCGCTGCATCGCGGCGCGATCGGCTACACGCTCAAGCCGAGCGGCCGCGACGATCTCGCGAGCGTGATCCGCGAGCTGGAGGCGCGCATGGCGCGCGGCGGCATGCGCACGGTGCTGGTGGTCGAGGACGACGCGACGCTGCGCGACAGCATCCGCGCGCTGCTGCAATCGGCCGATATCGACATCGTCACCGCCGACACCGTGTCGGCGGCGCTGGCGCGGCTGTCGGAACGCCGCTTCGATTGCGTGGTGATGGACCTGGCGCTGCCGGACGGCTCGGGCCACGACCTGCTCGAGCAGATGGCGGCCGATTCCTCGTATTCGATGCCACCGGTGATCGTCTACACCGGCCGGCAGCTGTCGGCCGAGGACGAGCAGCAGCTGCGCCGCCATTCCAAGTCGATCATCATCAAGGGCGCGCGTTCGCCCGAGCGGCTGCTCGACGAGGTCACGCTGTTCCTGCACAGCGTGGAATCGGCGCTGCCGCCCGAACACCAGCGCATGCTGCGCGCGGTGCGCAGCCGCGACGATGCCTTCGAGGGCCGCAGGCTGCTGCTGGTGGAGGACGACGCGCGCAATATCTTCGCGCTGTCCAAGGTCATCGAACCGCTCGGCGCGCAGGTCGAGATCGCGCGCAACGGCCGCCAGGCCCTTGAAATCCTCGATGGCCGCGACGATATCGACCTGGTGCTGATGGACATCATGATGCCGGAGATGGACGGGCTGACCGCGATGCGGCACATCCGCCAGGATGGCCGCCATGCGCGGCTGCCGATCATCGCGCTGACCGCCAAGGCGATGTCGTCCGACCGCGAGGCGTGCCTGCTGGCCGGCGCCAACGACTACATCGCCAAGCCGATCGATATCGACAAGCTGCTTTCGCTGTGCCGGGTATGGCTGCACGCACGCTGACCCCTCCCCCCGCGCCGTCGTCCGCGCCGTCGTCCACGCGTTCGTCCGCGCCTTTGTCCGGATCGGCGCCGGCCGACGATGCCTTCGCGGCCGTGCCCGCCGACGACTTCGACATCGAGCTCGAACTGCTGCTCGAGGGGATCTTCCGCAAGTACCAGCACGATTTCCGCGGCTATTCGCGCGCCTCGCTGCGCCGCCGGCTGTCGCAGGCGCTGCGCGACCTGAAGCTCGACACGCTGTCGCAGCTGCAGGACCGCATGCTGCGCGATCCGGCGCTGTTCGGCCGGCTGTTCCAGTACCTGACGGTGCAGGTCAGCGAGATGTTCCGCGACCCGTCGTACTTCCGCGCGATCCGCGAGCAGGTGGCGCCGGTGCTCAAGACCTACCCGTCGATCACGGTATGGGTGGCCGGCTGCAGCAGCGGCGAGGAACTGTGGTCGCTGGCGATCCTGTTCGCCGAAGAGGGCCTGCACGAGCGCACCACGTTCTATGCAACCGACATCAATCCGGCGGCGCTGGCCGAGGCGCGCGCCGGGGTCTACGACGCCGGGCGGCTGCGGGGCTTCGGCCGCAACTACCTGGCCGCGGGCGGCCGGCATTCGCTGGGGGACTACTATCACGCCGCCTATGGCAAGGCGAAGTTCGACGCCGGCCTGGTTTCGCGCGCGGTGTTCGCCGACCACAGCCTGGCGACCGACAGCGTGTTCCAGGAAGCGCAGCTGATCTCGTGCCGCAACGTGCTGATCTACTTCGACCGCACGCTGCAGGACCGCGCGCTCGGGCTGTTCCGCGACGCGCTGGTGCGCCACGGCTTTCTGGGCCTGGGCAGCAAGGAGACGTTGCAGTTCAGCGCGCACGCCGAGGCCTTCGAGGCCGTGGTGCCTTCGGACCGGCTGTACCGCAAACGATGAGCGCCGCATGAACGACGCACCGTACGCGCCGCGCGCGGACCTGAATCCATCGCCCGAGGCCGTCGTCATCGGCGGATCGGCCGGCGGCATCGAGGCGCTGAACGTGCTGCTGCCGATGCTGCCCGCGGCCTTTCGTCCGGCGCTGATCGTGGTGCTGCATCTGCGGCCCGATACGCCGAGCCTGCTGCCGCAGCTGTTCTCGCTGCGCTGCGCGCTGCCGGTATGCGAGGCCGAGGACAAGATGCCGGTGCGGCACGGCCATCTGTACCTGGCCCCGCCCGACTACCACCTGTTGGTCGAACGCGACGGCGGGCACGGCGGCGGGCCGGCACGGGGTGTACGGCTCGCGCTGTCGGTCGATCCGCCCGAGCGCTTCTCGCGTCCGTCGATCGACGTGCTGTTCGATTCCGCGGCGCACGCCTGGCGCGAGGCGCTGCTCGGCATCCTGCTCAGCGGCGCCAACGATGACGGCGCACGCGGGCTCGAGACCATCCGCCACTGCGGCGGACGAACCTGGGTGCAGGCCCCGGATACCGCGTCGGCCGAGACGATGCCGGCGGAGGCGATCGCGCGCGGCGCGGTCGACGAGGTGCTGACCCTGGAAGCGATCGGCAGCCGGCTTCGGCTTGCCGTCCACTGAACCTTGCCATGTCCGATCCCATCAAGATCCTGACCGTCGACGACATCGCCAGCAATCTGACCGCGCTGGACGCCGTGCTGGCGCGGCCCGATGTCGAACTGGTGCACGCCAACTCGGGCCCGCAGGCGCTGGACCTGCTGCTGGAGCACGAGTTTGGCCTGGCCATTCTCGACGTGCACATGCCGGGCATGGACGGCTTCGAGCTGGCCGAGCTGATGCGCGGCAGCACCCGGACCAACCATATCCCGATCCTGTTCCTGACCGCGGCCGGCTACGACAGCCAGCGCACCTTCAAGGGCTATGCGACCGGCGCCGTCGACTTCCTCTACAAGCCGCTCGACGCCAACATCCTGGCCGCCAAAGTCGACGTCTTCGTGCAGCTGGCGCGGCAGAAGCAGCAGCTCGCCGAGCAGCTGGCCACCACGCAGCGGCTGCTGAAGGCCAACGAGATGCTGATGGCGGTGCTGGCGCACGACCTGCGCACGCCGCTGTCGGCGATCCTGGCCTCGACCTCCTTCCTGGAGCGCTTCTGCCACGACGACAGGACCGCGCCGGCGGTCGAGCGCATCCGCCGCAGCGGCACGCGCATGGTGCGGATGGTCGATCAGCTGCTCGATGTCGCGCGGCTGCACGGCGGCCGCATGCAACCGGCGCTGCAGCGCGAGGACCTGCATGCGCTGTGCGCGGCGATCGTCGACGAACACGAGAGCCGGCACGGCAAGGGCCGGCTGCTGCTGGAACGCATCGGCGACACGGTCGCGACGGTGGACCCGGGTCTGCTGTCGCAGGTGCTGGCCAATCTGATCGGCAACGCGCTGCAGCATGGCGACACCGCGGTGCCGGTGCGCGTGCGGATCGAAGGCGGGGACGCGCGCGTGACCGTGGCGGTCAGCAACGGCGGCACCATCCCGCCTGATCTGCTGCCGCATCTGTTCGACGCGTTCCGCTCGGGGCGCTCCGCGACGGAATCGGAGGGACTTGGGTTGGGCCTGCATATCGCGCGCGAGCTGGCGATGTTGCATGGCGGCGATATCGAGGTGGTGTCGCGCGAGGGGGCAGGGACGACCTTCACGGTGTGGGTGCCGCGGCAGGGTTCCGCGTAGCCGTTCGTTTTCCCTCGGCGCCGGTCATTCGGCTTTCGTCATTCGGCTTTCGTCATTCGGCGCGCAGCACGCGCGCCATCTGCTGCGCGGCCTCCTGCAGCACCGGCACCGCGCGCAGCAGCCCTTCCAGCGGCACGCGCGCGGTCGGCGCGTGGCAGGCGATCGCGGCCAGCACCGGACGGGCGGCCGTGGCCGCCGTGCCGTTCGCCTCCGCTGCCAGTTCGCGCACCGGTACCGCCACTGCGGTCATGCCGCGCACGAATTCCTCGTTGTCGACGCCGATGCCGCGCGCGCCGAGCCGATCCAGTTCGGCCTCCAGCAGCGACAGATCGGCCAGCGTGCGCGGCGTATTTCGCGTCAGCACCAGCCGCTGCAGCGTCTGCTGCCGTTCGAGCCGGCTCATCGCCGACAGGAACAGCTTGCCGCTGGCCGTGCAGTGCAACGGCACGTGAATGCCCGGCGACAGCTGCAGCCGCAGCGGCTCGTGGGTCTCGACACGTTCGACATAGAGCACGCGATCGCCGTCCAGTGCGGTCAGGTTGCAAGTCTCCCCTAGCGCGGCCACCAGCCGTCCCAGGATCGCGCGGCATTCGCGCAGCACCGGCGGGCTGCGCAAGGTCTGCAGCGCCAGTCCCGCGGCCCGGGGCCCCGGCACGAAGCCGCGCTCGGCCGGCATCTGCAGCACGAAGCCGGCACCCTCCATCGCCGCCAGCAGCCGCATCAGCGTGGTCTTCGGCACGTGCAGGCGCTGCGACAGCTGCGCCAGGGTCTGCGGATGCTGGGCTCGCGCGAGCGCATCGAGCACCATCAGCACGCGCAGGCTGCGCGCATCCTCGTCGGCCGCCCTCGAGTCCGCCGCATTGTCTGCTGCGCTGCGATTCTGAAACGGAATTTGCACGTTCTGTTTCACTTTCCGCGCCTCCACGCGTATTGCCTTTTCATTTCCAGCTCGACAAATAAAATCGGGACAAGTCGTTCCATTATAAGAACGTTGCTGGCTGGGCCCGCGGCCAATCCGCCCCGGACAAACCCTGCCCGCAACACCCGACCAGGAGACAGCGACGATGTCGCAAACCGTTGACTACATCGTGGTGGGCGCCGGCTCGGCCGGCTGCGTGCTGGCCAACCGGCTCAGCGAGGATGGCCGCCACGCGGTGTGCCTGCTCGAGGCCGGACCGCCGGACCGCTATCCGTGGATCCACATCCCCATCGGCTACGGCAAGACGATGTTCCACAAGGAGGTCAACTGGGGCTTCCATACCGACCCCGACCCCAACATGCTGAACCGGCGCATTTATTGGCCGCGCGGCCGCACGCTGGGCGGCAGCAGCGCGATCAACGGCCTGATCTACGTGCGCGGGCAACGCGAGGACTACGACCACTGGGCCGCGCTCGGCAATCGCGGCTGGAGCTGGGACGACTGCCTGCCCTACTTCCGCAAGCTCGAGAACAACGACCTCGGCCCCGGCCCGACACGCGGTACCGACGGCCCGCTGAACGCGACCTCGATCGACCGTCGCCATCCGCTGGTCGATGCCTTCATCGAAGCGGGCGAATCGCTCGGCCTGCCGCGCAAGGCCGATTTCAATACCGGCGACCAGGAAGGCGTCGGCTACTACCAGCTGACCACGCGCAAGGGCTGGCGCTGCTCGACGGCGGTGGCCTATCTGCGGCCGGCGCAGTCGCGCCCGAACCTGCGCATCGAGACCGGCGCGCATACCACCGCGATCCTGTTCGAAGGCCGGCGCGCGGTCGGCGTGCGCTATATGCAGAATGGCCGCCAGCAGGTGCTGCGCGCGCGCCGCGAAGTGTTGCTGTGCGCGGGCGCACTGCAGTCGCCGCAGCTGCTGCAACTGTCCGGTATCGGCCCATCGGCCCTGCTGCGCGAATTCGGCGTGCCGGTGGTGCACGCGCTGCCGGGCGTCGGCGAAAACCTGCAGGACCATCTGCAGATCCGGCTCATCTACCAGGTGGCGCGGCCGATCACCACCAACGACCAGTTGCGCTCGCTGTTCGGCAAGGCCCGCATGGGGCTCGAATGGCTGTTGTGGCGGCAAGGGCCGCTGGCGATCGGCATCAACCAGGGGGCGATGTTCTGCCGCGTGCTGCCCCAGGAAAGCGCGACGCCAGACACGCAGTTCCACTTCGCCACGCTGTCGGCCGACATGGCGGGGGGCCAGGTCCATCCGTTCTCGGGCTGCACCTATTCGGTCTGCCAGCTGCGGCCCGAATCGCGCGGCACGGTGCGGATCCGCTCGACCGATCCGTTTACGCCGCCGTCGATGCAGCCCAACTATCTGTCGGCCGAGCTGGACCGGCGCAGCGCCATCGCCTCGGTCCGCTTCGCGCGCCGCGTGGCGCGGACCGAGCCGATGCGCACGCTGATGCAGGCCGAATTCCGGCCCGGCGACGCGGTGCAGTCGGACGACGAGATCCTGCATTTCTGCCGCGAGTACGGCGCCACCATCTTCCATCCGTCCGGCACCGCCAAGATGGGCCCGGCCAGCGATCCGCTCGCCGTGGTCGATGAGCGGCTGCGCGTGCATGGCGTGGCGGGCCTGCGCGTGGTCGATTGCTCGGTGATGCCGACGCTGGTGTCGGGCAATACCAATGTGCCGGTCGTGATGATGGCCGAGCGCGCGGCGGACTTCATTCGCGAGGACGCGCGCGCGGAGACCGTCAGCGAGATCGTCGGCGCGGCGGCGGCCGGTTCCGCCCGGGTCGAACGCGAGCCGGAGCATCAAGCCGAAGGCGATACCGGGCGCCAGGCTGAGGCCGGGACCGAGCGCCAACCCGAGCGCCGCATCACCGAGCCGGTCTGACCCCGGCCCGCCATCGCGCCGCCAACGTATATCGCAGCGAACCCGGGCTCGGTTCGCTGCGCAACCGAAGGCCGAGCCCCAGCAGCGCGAGCGCCCGCATACTCATTCGACCAAGGGCGCCGTCCATCCAAAGGAGACAAGCATGGCAAGCCCCAACGAGCAGGCGGTACGCAAGGTCGCGATGGCCGCGGTGATCGGCGCCACCATCGAGTGGTACGACTTCTTCCTGTACGGCGTCGTCGCCGGCATCGTGTTCAACAAGCTGTATTTCCCGGCCGGCGATCCGGTGGTCGCCACCATGCTGGCCTACACCACCTTCGCGGTGGGCTTCGTCACGCGGCCGCTCGGCGGCGTCATCTTCGGCCACTTCGGCGATCGCGTCGGCCGCAAGAGCATGCTGGTGATCACGCTGATGATCATGGGCATCTCGACCTTCCT
Organism: Cupriavidus sp. HPC(L); assembly: GCF_000307735.3. Classification (NCBI taxonomy): domain Bacteria; kingdom Pseudomonadati; phylum Pseudomonadota; class Betaproteobacteria; order Burkholderiales; family Burkholderiaceae; genus Cupriavidus; species Cupriavidus sp. HPC(L). Next base: position 7,175 of record NZ_AMPR02000452.1, read on the forward strand.
GATCGGCCTGGTGCCCACCTACGACAGCATCGGGCTGTGGGCGCCGATCCTGCTGCTGTTGCTGCGCGTGCTGCAGGGCATCGGGCTCGGCGGCGAATGGGGCGGCGCGGTGCTGATGGCCTACGAATACGCGCCGCCGGGCCGCAAGGGCTTCTATGCCTCGCTGCCGCAGATCGGGCTGTCGATCGGCCTGTGCCTGGCCTCGGGCGTGGTGGCACTGCTGTCGCTGACGCTGACCGACGCGCAGTTCCTCAGCTGGGGCTGGCGCGTGGCCTTCCTGATCTCGCCGGCATGGTGTTCGTCGGCATGTATATCCGGCTGTCGATCAAGGAGACGCCCGAGTTCACCGCGGTCAAGCAGCGCAATGCCGAGACGCGCATTCCGTTCGTCGACATGATGCGGCGCTACCCCGGCAATATCCTGAAGGGCATGGGCGCGCGCTATATCGACGGCGTGTTCTTCAACGTCTTCGGCGTGTTCTCGATCAGCTATCTGACGCAGACCGTCAAGATCAGCCGCACCGAGGCGCTGACCGGCGTGATGGCCGCCGCCATCGTCATGTGTTTCTTCATCCCGTTCTTCGGCCACCTGTCGGACCGCATCGGCCGCACCCGCGTCTACTTCTGGGGATCGCTGATCACCGCGTGCTCGGCCTTCCCGGCGTTCTGGCTGATGCTCAACGGCGGCGGCAACGTGATGCTGCTGTGGCTGGCCATCATCGTGCCGTTCGGCGTCTTCTACGCCGCGGTCTACGGCCCCGAGGCGGCGCTGTTCTGCGAGCTGTTCGACGCCAAGGTCCGCTATACCGGCATCTCCTTCGTCTACCAGTTCTCCGGCATCTTCGCGTCGGGCATCACGCCGATCATCGCCACCGCGCTGCTGAAGTCGGGCGAGGGCAAGCCTTGGCAGATCTGTGCCTACGTGATGTTTGCCGGGTTGGTGTCGGCGGTGTCGGCCGCGTTGATCGGGCGGTTGTCGGGGACCGGTGAGGTACGCGAGGCGTCAGGGGTGGCCGCGGCGCCTGCCAGGCCGATGCGTTAAACGTTAATCGTCGGCCAGGGCCGGAGCCGAGGCTTCGGCCTTTTCTTCGACCAGGAACTTGACGTTCAAGGTCGTCCACTCGGTGGACCGGATCACCAGCCGATTGCCCTCGATCGGATAGAAGCGCCCGTGCTCCTCCAGGCCGCGCCCACGGTCGTCGGTCAATTTGCGCCGGGACGCGGCCGACAGGATGATCCGCTCCAGCTCCCCATCGCTCTTGAACTCGAAATCCTCCAGCAGGCCGGTGTAGAGATACGACTGGTCCTTCATTGGTACGACAGCGCTGACGACCACCATCGCGCCGTCGCTGATGCCCGAATCGATGCCGCTGAAGAGGTAGTACCAGGGCGCCTGCTGCCGGAAAAAACCGCTCGCCCAGCTGTTCGGATGGTCCAGGTGAAATCGGCCGACCAGCCACCGGCGCAGCATGGCTAGCGCGAAGGCCAGCCCGAACGTTCCGGCGAAGAAACCGAACACCGGCCACGGGTGCTCGTTCAGCCATTCATAGCGGTGCGGCGGGACGCTGGCCGCCGCAGTACCGCCTGACAGCATGCGCAAGGCGTCGCCGAGATAAAGCTGGTAGCCGAAATATTCGGTGGCGGCGAGCCCGACCGCGGCATCCACGATCAGCGCCAGCACGATGGACTTGATGGCCGTCGCCCCGAAGGGCGTCATGTCGGCTTCGCGCGCCTCTCTGGCCTGGCTGTAGTGGTGGTAAAGAAAGCCCGGCGCGACCAGGAAAAACAGCAGGATCGCGGGCAGCGCAATGTTCAAGGTCAGCCCTGGGCGGGAATCAGCTTCAGCTTGACCTCGCGCTCAACGCCCTTGGCGGCGTCCCGGATCTTGAACGTCCTGGTGGAGTTCAGCTTCCCGGTGGCAATGAATTCGCGCAGCGCCTTGTCGCTCTCGGGATCGTTGCGGATCAGCTTGACCGTGGTCCTGACAGTGGCTTTCATCGCTTGTCCTCCAATGGGAAAAGTATAGTCGACGTGCCATGGACGGCATCGGAGATAAGCGGACGTGGAAATCAGCCACTGGAAACAGACTCAGCCGCACCGAAGCGCTGACCGGCGTGATGGCCGGCGTGATGGCCGCCGCCATCGTCATGTGTTTCTTCATCCCGTTCTTCGGCCACCTGTCGGACCGGATCTGCCGTACCCGCGTCTACGTCTGGGGGCAAGCGTGCCAACAGCGTCGGCGCGGCAGATGCGATGAACCCGTTTCCCTGGAAGAGTCTGGGTGGCCTCAAAGTGCCATCTTCCACTGCCGCAGTACACCCACCGTTTGTGTCAGGCCTTGCCTGAGCAGGACATCGAGGTACTCATCGGCGCTCTTTGGCGGATTTCTCAAAGAGCGCCGATGATTCGCCGCAGCCTGGCAGACCAGAGAGGGATGGAGGTCGAGCAGGTCGAAGATGAAGTCGTCCGGATGCTGCGCGCAAAGCTGGTAAGGCTGCAGGCTCGCGGCAGGGAAATCTTTCAGGTTGAACGTGACGATCAAGCTCGCGCCAGCCTGGATGGCCGCCGCGACGACATGCCTGTCATTGGCATCCGGCACGCTGATGGAGGGAATCAGATGCTGGAAGTTGGACACGAGGCAGTCTCGTACATTGGCGTTCATCAGCTCGCGTGTTCGCTCCAGAACTTCCCCGCTCAGGTCGGGACGGTCGCGCAGGACAGCGCGCATCCACTCGTCGTGTATCAGGTTGGTCCAGCGCGCCCGGAACAGGTCGGTCATCGCCAACCACATCAGGAAGTCGCGCAGCGGTGCCGAATAGAGGACGCAGGCGTCGTACACGACAGTGAAGTGCGAACTCATTCATACCCCATGTTCAGTTTCTGAGCCTGCTCGGCCAGGTCCTCCAAAGAACGCCGGCGCTGCGCGTCGATGCGTTCCTTGTAGTCGAGCACATCCTGGTAGCGGACCCGCCGATGCGTGCCCACCCTATGAAACGGAATCTCCCCGCGCTCGAGCAACTGAACGAGGAACGGCCGGGAAACGTTCAGCACATCGGCGGCCTCCTGCGTGGTTAATTCGGCGTGGATCGGGATGATGCTGACCGCATTGCCCTCGCCGATCTCCGTCAGCACATCGATCAGCAATCGAAGAGCGGACACCGGGAGCCGTACGGCATGCGACGATCCCTTGTCATCGATGATCTGGATCCGCTGCGTTTCGGCCCGCGTGGCCAGGACGGCGGAGAGGGTACGCCCCGATTCACGCGCCAGTACGGCTTCTTCGGGAGAAGGCAGAGGAGTTGCGGGGGTGGTGTTCGTGGCCATTTCGTTCTCCGGTTCAGTACGAGCCAGTATAAGCGAAATAAACGAACAATCGAAACAAACGAAACGAGGCTTGCCGTGGGCGGCAAGACCAGTACACCCACTCTCGGCCGTGCCAGGCATCCACGCATAAAAAAGTAACCCGCTGGTTCGAGGGTACGCATGTGCGCATAGCCTTGGCGGGTTTTGTTCTGGGTATGGCAGGAGCACCGACGCGGGCTGCTGGAGATGGTCTCGTTCCATCGCCCGAATATGACCATGCCTATCCCACAGCGTCGACTTCAACGCCGCAGCGCAGTTTAGGTTTTCGCGTACCCGGTGACCGCCATCCCAAATGCAAAAAGGCCAGAGCGCACGCTCTGGCCTTTGAATTTTGGTGGACCGAAGGAGGATCGAACTCCCGACCTCTGCATTGCGAACGCAGCGCTCTCCCAGCTGAGCTATCGGCCCGTAGCGGGCGATTATAGCGTGAGCTTCCCGGCGATTTCAAGCCGGGGCGACGCCAGGGCCGCGCGGCGAAAACTCACGCCGCCATGCCCGGATTGCCGCCCATCCCCTTGACCGACGGCAGGTTCAGCGGCGCGGCGGCCACTTCCTTGCGCTGGCGCAGCCAGCCGGCCATCAGGTCCCAGATCGGCGGGCCGCCGTTGTGGCGGGCTTCCTCGGCGACCGGGGCCCAGCCGGCGACCTTGTAGGTCTTGCCGGCCTCGATCGGCTTGCCCTTCAGGCGCATCTCGGTGATGCGCTTGCCCATCGGGGCAGCCGGGTCGATGGTGTACTGCAGGCCGCCGACGCGGACCATGTCGCCGCCCTGCTGGTAGTAGGGGTCGGGATTGAACAGGTTGTCGGCGACGTCCTCGAGCACCGTCTTGATCGTCTCGCCGCTCATCTGCGTCACCGTGGTGTACGGATAGGTGATCGCTGTCTGGTCCATCAGCCTTTCCATCGTGATGCCCTCCCCCGGCAGCAGCGTGGTGCCCCAGCGGAAGCCGGGCGAGAACGCGATCTCCGCGCCCTGCACGTCCATCAGCCCGTCCAGGATCAGTTGGTCGAAGGTGCCGTTGAAGTTGCCGCGGCGGTACAGCAGCTCCTTGTTGACGGCCAGCACCTCGCCCAGCTTCTGCTCGTAGGGGGCGCGGACCTTGCGGATCAGCGCCTCCATCGCCGGATCTGCCGGCAGGTAGTCGGCGAACACCGGCAGCAGCCGGTAGCGGAAATCGGCCACCTTGCCGCCGCGCACGTCGAAGTCGAGCACGCCGAGGAACTTGCCGTTCGAGCCGGCGTTGGTGACCAGCGTGGTGCCGCCGGCGTTGCGCACGCGCACCGGCGCCGGTACGCCGTCATGGGTGTGGCCGCCGAGGATCGCGTCGAGTCCGCGCACGCGCGAGGCGAGCTTCAGGTCGACGTCCATGCCGTTGTGCGACAGCAGCACCACGGCCTGCGCGCCCTTGGCGCGGGCCTCGTCGATGATGCGCTGCAGGTTCTCTTCCTGGATGCCGAAGGTCCAGTCCGGCACCAGGTAGCCCGGGTTGGCGATCGGCGTATAGGGGAAGGCCTGGCCGATGATGGCGACCGGCACGCCGTTCATCTCGCGCAGCGTGTAGGCCTCGAAGACCGGGTCCTCGAAGTCCTTGGTCTTGACGTTCTGCGCCAGGAAGGCGACCTTGCCCTTGAAGTCGCGATCGACCACCTCGCGCACGCGTTCCGCCCCCAGGGTCATTTCCCAGTGCGGGGTCATCGCATCGACGCCGAGCGCCAGCGCGGCGTCGACCATGTCCTGGCCGCGCGTCCACAGCGCGGTCGCCGAGCCCTGCCAGGTGTCACCGCCATCGAGCAGCAGCGCGCCGGGGCGGCTCGCCTTCAGTTGCTTGACCAGCGTGGCCAGATGGGCGAAGCCGCCGACCTTGCCGTAGCGGCGCGCGGCCTCGGTGAAGTCGAGATAGGTGAAGGCATGCGCCTCGGCGCTGCCCGGCGCGATGCGGTAGTGCTTGAGCAGCGCCTGGCCGACCAGGTGCGGCGGCTTGCCGGCATAGTCGCCGATGCCCAGGTTGACGCTGGGCTCGCGGAAATGGACCGGCAGCAGTTGCGCATGGCAGTCGGTGAAATGCAGCAGGTGCACGTTGCCGAAGCGCGGCACGTCGTACAGCTTGGCCGCGGCCTGGGCCGCGTGCGCGTCGCGCGTGGGGAAAGCCATGCCCGCGGCGCTGGCGATGGCCAGCACCTGCAGGAACTCGCGTCGGTTCATTGTCGTCTTCCTCTCGATGGCGGCCGTGCCGTCCGGTGCGACACCGGGCACGGGCCGCGTTGCCGCCGCGTCAAGGCTTGGCGTACTTCGCCAGCGCGGCGACCTCCTCCTCCAGCATCTCGCCGACTTCCTTCTGGACGACCTTGCCCTTCGCGTCGATCACGTAGAGCTCGGGCAGGCCCTTGCGCGGACCGATCGCGGCGCGCAGCGCCGGCGTGTCCATCGCCGCGGGAAAGGTATAGCCGCGCTGGCGCAGATAGCCGACGGCATCCTTCTGGTCCTTGTCGATGCTGATGGTCAGCACCTGCAGCGGCGTGCCGCGCGTACTGTCGTAGAGCTTCTGCAGGCGCGGGTTCTGCAGCGCGCAGAACGGGCACCACGAGGCCCAGATTTGCACCACCAGCGGCTTGCCGGTCCAGTGCTCGGGCGGCACGGTGCGGCCGTCGAGCAGCTGGACCGCGGGCAGCCGCACGGTGTCGCCGACTTCCAGCGCGGCGGCGGGCGTGGCGACTGTCAGTGCCAGGGCCGCCGCGGCGGCTAGCATCGCGCCATGCAGCCTCTCCCTCCAGCCGACCGTCACCACCGCCGCGGCCCGCATCGCCCGCCCCTTACTGGTTGACCGGCGAGGCCGGGTCCAGCAGCAGCGCCATGACGTCGCGGATCTGCTGCTCGGTCAGGATGCCCTTATGGCCGAAGCGCGGCATGTTGGAGCACGCGGCGAAGGCGTTCGAGTCCCAGATCTTGCCCCAGGTGTACTTGAGCACCGCCTCGGAGTTGCCGCGCAGCTTGCCGTACTGATACAGCGACGGACCGATATTGCCGAACGAGATCTCGGCCTTGGTCATCTGGTGGCAGGCATAGCAGTTGCCGCCATTGACGCCGCCGGGCGGGTCCGAGAACTGCATGCCGCGGCCGAGCTGCGCCACCTTCTCGCCTTCCTTCCAGTCGCCGAGCCAGCGGTTGTCGGCCGGATAGCGAATCTTCTGCTGTTCGGCGGCCTCAATTTTCTTGGCTACCGGGGCCGGCACCTTGCTCCGGTCGGGGTAATCGCTGCACAGCTCCTGCATCTCGTCGCGCTCGAGCACGCCCTGCAGCGTGGCCGGACCTTTCGAGCTGAACGAGTTGGCGATCAGGCGTTTCATGTCGCCGTCGGAAACCGGCGGGATATTGGCCGCTGCCTTCGACGCGGCCTTGCCCTTCGAGGCGGCGCCGTCCTGCGCCATTGCCGGCACCGCCAGCATCGCGAGCGCGCCGCCTACCGCCACGGCGGCAGCGGTGATGCCCAGCCGCGATTGTTTTTTTTGGATCATGTTCGTGCTCTCCCCCTGGTTCAGCGCTTCAGGCCGGGGCCGTCATAGGTGCCGCCGTTGGCATTGCGCGCCAGGAACATCGTGAGCGCGGTGATCACATCGGAGCCGTAGGCGGGCTCGGGGAAGCGCTGCTGGCGCAGGCAGTCGTAGAGCCGGTGCTGCATCGTGCGGACCTCGCCCTGGGACACGCGGTAGGCCGGCCAGGTGGTGTAGGCCGCCTGGGCGCCCTTGTCGGTCAGCAGGTTGGGCAGGTCCTGCAGGCGGATGCGCTGGCCGTCGACCGCATGGCAGGTCGCGCAGGCGAAGTCGTAGGCGCCGCCGCGGTAATAGAACATCTTCTGGCCGAGCGCGTAGACCTGCTTTTCTTCGGGATGGTCCAGCTTGACGTTCATCTTGACGCCGCGCGACTCGCCGGTGACGAAGGCCACCAGCCGCTCGATGTCGGAACGCTTGCCCGAGGACGAGAACGGCGTCGCCTTGGCCTGCTGCTCGGTCAGCCCCTGCAGCGTCGTGCGGCACCACACCAGCCGCTGCTCCAGGTCCATCACCTTGCCGGCGTCGGCGAAGTAGCGCGGCAGCTCGGCGTAGGCGCCCTTGGTCACACCGGGGCCCTTGCCGAGGTCGCATCGCTCGAGCGATACATTCTTCGGCCCGGCCGGCTTCTTCCACAGCTCCTCGCCGGCGGCTTCCCACAGCTCGGCGGGATTGCCCTCGGCCAGCATCTGCCGGTACTTGGCGATTTCGTCGGTGGTATTGCTTTCGCCCTGCGCCTGCACGGCCATCGCGCCGGTCAGCGCGACGGCGCCGGCGACGGCCAGCGCGGGCCAGCCAAAGCGGCGTCGATTCGGTCTCATGGGGTTTCTCCTCTCGGTCTCGCCGACCAGGCGGGCCGCTGTTGTTCTATGCGCCAATCGTTCGACGCGCGAATGGTGCCGCACGTGGCGCCACACATCCCGCTACGGCTTGATATAGGCGTAGCCTTCGTCCTGCTGCAGCCTAGCGATCTCGACCACGCCGGCCTGCACGATCTTCGTTTCGAGCAGCAGCTTGTTCTCGGGAATCTGGCGCGCGGTCAGCGTGTTGCGGCAGACGCGGAACTCGACGCCCATGCCGGCCAGCGCGCCGACCGCGGCATCGAAGGTGTTGCCGCGCGCATCGCGGGCGCCCTCGACCAGGAAATCCACGCCATAGCCCAGCGCGACCACGACGATCTTGGTATTGGGCGCGGCCGCCAGATGGTTGCGCAGATTGCCGATCGCGCGCACCGCCTGGTCGTTGCCTTCCGACAGCTGGTACACCACGCGGTGGCGTCCGCCCCCGCTCCGGGGAGCGGCCGCGGTCTGGGCCGCGGCCCGGCTTCCGAGTCCGACCGCCGCCAGCGCGGCGGCGGCCTTTGCAAAGAATGCTCGACGCATGATCTTCCTTCTGCCGTGTCCGCCGCGCCTCGTGCGCGGCCGCCGACCCGGCTACCGAAGCGGGCACCTTACCAGAGCGGCCCGCAACGTGCCGGCCGCCCGGGCATCAGGAAATGGTCGCCTCGTCGGTTCGCTTGTCGCCGCGATTGTCGACCCAGGTCACCGTGACCTTGTCGCCCTTGGCGCCGCCCTTGAACTTGAAGTTCAGGAACGGGTCCTTGGACACCGCCGGGCCGAAGTTCGCATGGAAGACCTCCTTGCCCTTGCACTGGGCGCTGACGGTCTGGATGTGCCAGGCCGGGATGGTCTTGCCGGATGCGTCCTTACGCTGGCCGGTCTCCATATCGTGTTTCATCAGAATCTTGACGTCGACCACGCCGCCGTTCTCGGTGGCGCGTACGCGCATCGGGTCTGCCATGTCGTTCTCCTGTTGCGATGGGCAGTCTGGGAAAGCGGAATCCGCGCTCGGCTTGTCAGCCCCCGCAGCCGCCCAGCGTCACCTTGATCTCCTTGGAGGCGACATACCACTTGCCGCCGGCCTTGACGGCCGCATGCACCACGGAGGTCTGGCCCATCTTCACGCGCGTGGAGACGAACGGCTCGGTGCCGGCCGGGATCACGAAGTCCGCGGCCAGCGTATTGGGATTCTTCTCGACCAGGATCGCGATCTGCTCGGTGTCGGGCAGATTGCTGGTGACCGCCACCGGCACCACCGCGCCGTTTTCGGCGATATCGGGCGCGTTGAATGCGATCGCGCCGCTCTTCTCGGGCGAACCGCCGCCCAGCGCCTTGATCACGTCGTTGACGCTTTTGCCCTCGAAGGCCGCCTTGTTCCATTCGGCCGCCTGCGCCTCGCCGATCAGGCCCGCGGCCGCCATCAGCGACACGACGGCGCTGACCCGCAGCATCTCTCGTCTTGTGATGTTCATGGTGTCGTGCACTCCTGCTTCTACCCGCCCCGCGGTATTCGTTTGGCCGCCAGGCCGGCCGGCCTGGCGCGGGCGGTGCATCGCCGCCCGTTTACTGCTTGTGCTGCTGTAGCTGCTGCTATTGCTGCCGTTCTTCTTCGGGCCGGCTACCGCGGCGCGACTGCGATCGCCGCCGGCACGCCGGCCCCTCACCAGGCAATTACTTGGCCGGTGCGCCCGCCAGGACCCACTCCAGCACGGTCTTCACGTCGGCTTCACTGATATTCGGGTTGGCCGGCATCGGCACCGGGCCCCAGACGCCCGAACCGCCCTTCTTGACCTTGTCGGTCAGCTTCGCCATGGCGCCCTTGTCGCCCTTGTACTTGGCGGCGACTTCCTTGTAGGACGGCCCGACCAGCTTCTTGTCCACCTGGTGGCAGCCCATGCAGGCGTTCTTGGTGGCGATCTCCTGGGCCTTGGCCGCGTCGACGGCGGCGTGGGCGGAGGCCGCACCGGCCAGCATCATGGCTGCGATCACGAACTGCTTCATTGTTCTCCTCTCCAAACTGGAATGAGCCGTGGGGACGGCACGGCCGTGTGGCAGTGGATCTGCCCGGCACGGCGGCGTATTGGTCCGGCCCGGCCCCCTTCGATGGAGGCGCCAGGCGGCCCAATACGCTATTTTGCCTCAAGTATCCACTTCACCATGGCTTGAATATCCGATTCTGGAACCTGCGGTTGCGGTGGCATCGGCACCGGTCCCCACACGCCTTGCCCGCCGCCGCGGATTTTCTGCGCGAGCGCACCGTGGGCATCCTTGCCGCGATAGCGCTGGGCGATCTCGTGGAACGACGGTCCGACCAGCTTGCGGTCCGGCGCGTGGCAGGCCAGGCATTGGTACTGGCCGGTCAGCCTGGCGCCGAGGGGTTGAGCAGCCGCCGTGGTGACCTCGGCCCTGGCCTGCTGCGCGGCTGGCGGCTTCGCCTGGTCCTCCGGGGAACCGGTCGCGACGCCCCGCACCGGCCCGAAGCCGCGCTGCTGCTCCGCCAGGTCGCCGTGCGCGCCGCGCGCGTATTCCGGGATCAGCGAGCTGACTTCGACCTTGCCGGCGCAGTTGGACATGCACGCGGTATTGCGCGTGTCCGGCTTGCCGCGGCCCGGCCACAGGCCGTGCTCGGTAGTCATGCCGTTGCGGTTCGGCAGCTTGCGCTGGACCTCGCCGATATTGGCGTCCGACAGCGTGAAGTCGGCCGGCACGATATCGCCCAGGTTCAGGATGTAGGCGGTCACCGCGTAGACCTCGTCGACGGTCAGGCTCCTGGGCTTGTCCCAGGGCATCGCGCGGTGGATGTAGTCCCACAGCGTGCTGACCGTGCTCAGCTTCATCAGCGAGGTGCGGTAGGGCTGTGAGCCGGTCATGGCCGCGACCCGTCCGCTGGCGATATCGGCCGCGGTGGTACCGCCGGCGATCGGCGTGAAGACCGCGTTGGATTCGCCGAAGTCGCCGTGGCAGGAGGCGCAGCGCGCGTCCCAGACGGCCTGGCCCTGCGCGACGGTGCCGCGGCCGGGCGGCAGGCCCTGGAAGTCGGGGCGGACGTCGATGTCCCAGGCCTTCAGTTCGGCTGCGGTGGCGGTGCGGCCGAGCTGGGCGCGGGCCGCCCTGGTGTCCTTGCTGTCCTTGCTGTCGGTGCGCGCCGCGCCTTTCGGCTCGGCCTGCGCGGCTTGCGGCAGGACCGCCGCCCCCGCGATGCCGAGCAGCA
>NZ_AMPR02000451.1:0-18266 GCF_000307735.3 Cupriavidus sp. HPC(L)
CGGGGAATCGTTGGAAAGAGGCATCGTCAGGGTCGAAGCAGGATGGCGCCGGCGTTTGCCACGTGCCGCAGCGTACCGCCGCGGCGCCGCGGGTCAGTGCATGCCGTGCGAACCGGCATGCCCCGCATTGTCCCTCAATGGCCCCGGCGCAGCCGGAGTTCGTCGCGGCCGACGTACCAGGCGGCGCCCAGCACCATCAGCGCCAGCCCGTACCAGGTCAGCGCATAGACCAGATGGCTGTTGTGGAAGGTCACCACGGTCAGCCCGCCAACCGGCCAGCGGCGCGGCGCGCCCGGCGCACCGGGCGCCTGCTGCGCATCGGCATCGCCATCGGCATCGATGAAATAAGGCGCGACCCGTTCCAGTCCACGTGCGGCGGCAATCGCCTGCACGTCGCGGGAATACCAGAGGTCGGCGCCCGGATCGTTGCTGCGCAGGAAGCCGCCGCCGGTCTGGGTGATCCGCAGCAGGCCGGTGACCGTGGTCTCCCCGCTCGGCTCGTTGTCGGCGCGGCTCTCGCGTGCGCGGAATTCCTGCGGCACGAAGCCGCGATTGATCAGCACCACGGTGCCGTCGCGCATCCGCATCGGCGTCATCACCCAGAAACCACCGCCCAGCGCGGTGGTGGCCTGCACCAGCGTCTCCCGGTCGTGCAGAAAGGTGCCGGTCACGCGCACATGCCGGTATTCGTCGGCCGCGGCGCTGACCAGGGGCCAGCGCTCGGGCGCCGGCGCGTCGACCGGCGGCGCATGGACGCGCGCCTCGACGCGTTCGATCAGGTCGAGCTTCCAGGCGCGGCGTTCGACCTGCCAGGTGCCCAAGGCAAACAGCCCGGCGAAAGCCAGTACCGCCAGCAGCGCCAGCACCGCGAGGGTGGCCGGGCTGCGGGGAACGGGCTTGCGATCCGGGCTGTGTTTTACAGGTCGAGGCGAGGTCAAGGCATCGATTTCATGTCGTGCGTCATCGTCGGCATCATATTCGTGTTCATGTGATACATGACCCAAAGCGAGCCGACCAGCGTGATGACAACCAGGATGATCGTGAAGATCAGCGCCAGCATGTTCCAGCCACCTTCCGACTTGGTGTTCATGTGCAGGAAGTAGATCATGTGGACCACGATCTGCACGGCGCCAAAGCCCAGGATCACCAGCGCGGTAGTGCTCTGATTCTCGATGACCTTGCCCATCACCAGCCAGAACGGAATCGCCGTCAGGATCACCGACAGCACGAAGCCAATCACATAGCTCTTGAGGGTGCCATGCGCGGCGCCATCGTCGTGATCGTGGTGATCGTCGTGGCCATGGCCATGATCGCCGTGATGACCGTGGCCCTTGTCGGCCAGATTCGAGAACGAATAGTCTTGGGCGCTCATACCATCACTCCCATCAGATAGACGAAGGTAAACACGCCGATCCAGACCACATCCAGAAAGTGCCAGAACAGCGACAGGCACATCAGCCGGCGCTTGTTGGCCGCGATCAGGCCGTGCTTGTTCAGCTGGAACATCAGCGTGATCAGCCAGATGATGCCGAAGGTCACGTGCAGGCCGTGGGTGCCCACCAGCGTGAAGAACGACGACAGGAACGCGCTGCGCTGCGGCACCGCGCCTTCGTGGATCAGGTGCGAGAACTCGTACAGCTCGAGGCCGACGAAGGCCGCGCCCAGCAGGCCGGTGATGGCCAGCCACACCATCGTGCCCTTCAGCTTGTTGCGCTGCATCTCCAGCATCGCGAAGCCGTAGGTGATCGACGACAGCAGCAGCATCGACGTGTTCAGCGCGACCAGCGGCAGGTCGAACAGGTCGGCGCCCGACGGGCCGGCCGCATAGCTGCGGCCGAGCACGCCGTGCACGGCGAACAGGCAGGCGAAGATGAGGCAGTCGCTCATCAGGTACAGCCAGAAGCCCAGCATCGTCCCGTTCTGCGGATGATGCTCGGTCGGCAGGTAGAAGCGCAGCTCGTTGGAGCCGCCACGGACCGGCGCGCCGCTGGCGCCGGCCGGTTGGGTTGCGATGGTGTCAAGCATGTTGTGCAAGCAGGCGGGTGCGTTCTTCCTCGGTGCGGACGACATGATCCGCCGGGATGTAGTAGTCACGCTGATAGTTGAAGGTGTGGCCGATCGCGACCGCCAGCAGGGCGACGAACGAGACGGCGGCCGGCAGCCACATGTGCCAGATCAGCGCGAAGCCCAGCACCGTCGACAGGCCGGCGAGGATGATGCCCGCACCGGTGTTCTTCGGCATGTGGATCGGCAGGAAACCCTTCTGCGGACGCTCGTAGCCGCGGTCCTTCATCTGCCACCAGGCGTCGTTGTCGTGCACCACCGGCGTGAACGCGAAGTTGTACGCGGGCGGCGGCGACGAGGTCGACCATTCCAGCGTGCGGCCATCCCACGGATCGCCGGTCACGTCGCGCAGCTGGGCACGGCGCTTGAAGCTGACCGCCAGCTGGATCACGAAGGCGGCGATGCCGATCGCGATCAGGAACGCACCGACGGCGGCGACCTGGAACCAGATCTGCAGCGACGGATCGGTGAAGTGGCTGACGCGGCGGGTCACGCCCATCAGGCCCAGCACGTACAGCGGCATGAAGGCGGCATAGAAACCGATCAGCCAGAACCAGAACGAGACCTTGCCCCAGAACTCGTCGAGCTTGAAGCCGAACGCCTTCGGGAACCAGTAGTTGATGCCGGCGAACAGGCCGAACAGCACGCCACCGATGATCACGTTGTGGAAGTGGGCGATCAGGAACAGGCTGTTATGCAGCACGAAGTCGGCGGGCGGCACGGCGAGCAGCACGCCGGTCATGCCACCGATCACGAAGGTGACCATGAAGCCCACGGTCCACAGCATCGGCACTTCGAAGCGGATGCGGCCGCGGTACATCGTGAACAGCCAGTTGAAGATCTTCGCCCCGGTCGGGATCGAGATGATCATCGTCGTGATGCCGAAGAACGAGTTGACGCTGGCACCCGAACCCATCGTGAAGAAGTGGTGCAGCCAGACCAGATACGACAGCACCGTGATCACGACCGTCGCGTAGACCATCGATGCATAGCCGAACAGGCGCTTGCGGCAGAAGGTCGACACCACTTCCGAGAAGATACCGAACGCCGGCAGGATCAGGATGTACACCTCGGGGTGGCCCCAGATCCAGATCAGGTTCACGTACATCATCGGGTTGCCGCCGAAGTCGTTCGTGAAGAAGTTGGTGCCGACGTAGCGGTCCAGCGACAGCAGCGCGAGCACGGCCGTCAGCACCGGGAAGGCGGCGACGATCAGCACGTTGGTGCACAGCGAGGTCCAGGTGAAGACCGGCATCTTCATCATCGTCATGCCCGGGGCGCGCATCTTGACGATGGTCACCAGCAGGTTGACGCCAGAGAGCAATGTGCCGATCCCCGCTATCTGCAAGGCCCAGATGTAGTAATCCACCCCCACGTCCGGACTCTGCAGGATGCCCGACAGCGGCGGATAGGCCAGCCAGCCGGTCTTGGCGAATTCGCCGACGAACAGCGACACCATCACCAGCACGGCGCCGGCGGTGGTCATCCAGAAGCTGAAGTTGTTCAGGAACGGGAAGGCCACGTCGCGCGCGCCGATCTGCAGCGGCACCACGTAGTTCATCAGGCCGGTGACCAGCGGCATCGCCACGAAGAAGATCATGATCACGCCGTGGGCGGTGAAGATCTGGTCGTAGTGATGCGGCGGCAGATAGCCCATGTTGTCGCCGAAGGCGATCGCCTGCTGCAGACGCATCATGATCGCGTCGGCGAAGCCGCGCAGCAGCATCACCAGGCCGAGCACCATGTACATGATGCCGATCTTCTTGTGGTCGATGCTGGTGAACCACTCATGCCACAGGTAGCCCCAGGCGCGGAAGTAGGTCAGCGCGCCGACGAGCGTCAGCCCGCCGAGCACGACCGCCGCGAAGGTGGCGATCAGGATGGGCTCGTGCAGCGGGATCGCCTCCCACGAGAGACGGCCGAAAATGAGCTTGGTGAGGTCGAAACTGTCAAGCATGCTGGTCAACGCCGGCTACAGCGCGTTGTGTAAGAGGAAGCTGGGGAAGCGTCACGGCGGCGGATTCGCCGGCCGGCGCAAAGGTGGACGCGGCCGGGCCGAAGGCACCGGAACCGTCCGGATCGGCGACCGTGCACATGCCGCCGACATAGCTGCGCACCGGCGCATCCTGCAGGCCGAGGCGCGCGCGCGTCGCGGGGTCGAGCGTGGCGACGTTGAAGGCGCCGGGCTTGCCCTGGCCGCCCTGCTCGTCGATCGCCATCATTTCGTTCATGCACATGCGGTTCGCTTCGACGCAGCGGTTCAGGATCTTGTCGTACAGACCCTTGTCGACGCTGGCGTAGTAGCGCACCGGTTCGCGTTCGCTCGGCTGCTCCAGCTTCAGGTAGTCCTCGCGGGTCAGCGTCTGGCCGCTGGCCTTGGCCTTGGCGATCCACTGCTCGAAGCCCTGCTCGTCCAGACCATGGAACTTGAAACGCATGCCCGAGAAGCCGGCGCCGCTGTAGTTGGCCGACAGGCCCTCGTATTCGCCCGGCTGGTTGATTACCGCGTGCAGCTTGGTCTCCATGCCCGGCATCGCGTAGATCTGCCCTGCCAGTGCCGGTACGAAGAACGAGTTCATGACCGTCGAAGCGGTGATCTTGAACTGGATCGGACGGTCGACCGGCGCGGCCATTTCATTGACGGTGGCGATGCCATGCTCCGGATAGAAGAACAGCCACTTCCAGTCCAGCGCCACGACTTCCACCGTCAACGGCTTGACGTTGGTCGGCAGCGAGCGCTTCGCGTCGATCCGCTCCAGCGGGCGGTACGGGTCCAGCGCATGGGTGCTGACCCAGGTGATCGCGCCCAGCGCGATGATGATCAGCAGCGGCGCCGACCAGATCACCAGTTCCAGCACCGTGGAATGGTCCCAGTCGGGCGAGTAGGTGGCGTTCTTGTTCGAGGCCCGATACTTCCAGGCGAAGAACAGCGTCAGCGCGATCACCGGGACGATGATCAGCAGCATCAGCGCCGTGGAGATGTATATTAGGTTACGTTGCTGTACCGCAATGTCACCCGAAGGAGACAACAACACAGCATTACAACCTGTCAATAGGGTAATGGCGGGCAGCAAAATCAACCCGCGAATGGTATTAATGAGGGGCATTGCCGGCAGAGGAAATAGCGTAGCCGTCTTGGGGGAGACTGGTACTACGAATGCTTCGGGTGCGACGGGCGCAGCTGTTACAACCGAGGCGGAATGTACTCTATTCGGCAAGCGCGGAGAATTGGACATTTTGTCCCAATGGTCGCGGCGCCTGGCGGGCGCGTCCGTCCGGCGTAGCGCTATCCTGATTTAGCGAGGAAGCATGTCGAGTATCACGCACGATTCGCAAGCGCCTTTCCCTTCACTCAGCTCCAGCGACGATCGACCGCATTCGCCGGTCGCCCCGGGCGAAATCGCCACCGGCGTCGTCATCGGACGGGCCTCCGAGTACTTCGACTTCTTTGTCTACGGCATCGCCTCGGTGCTGGTCTTCCCGTCGGTATTCTTCCCGTTCGTCGGGCGGCTGGAAGGGACGCTGTACGCCTTTACCATCTTCGCGATCGCCTTTTTCGGGCGGCCGCTCGGTACCGCGCTGTTCATGGCGATCCAGCGGCGCTGGGGCCGCGGCGTCAAGCTGACCGCCGCGCTGTTCCTGCTGGGCTGCTCGACGGTCGGCATCGCCTTCCTGCCCGGCTATGCCTCGCTCGGCGAGAACGCGATCGTGATGCTGGCGGTGTTCCGCTTCCTGCAGGGCGTGGCCTTCGGCGGCTCCTGGGACGGCCTGCCGTCGCTGCTGGCGCTGAACGCGCCGCCCGACCGCCGTGGCTGGTACGCGATGCTGGGCCAGCTTGGCGCGCCGATCGGCTTCCTGGTCGCCAGCGGGCTGTTCCTGTACCTGCACGCCAACCTGGCGGCCGACGACTTCCTGGCCTGGGGCTGGCGCTATCCGTTCTACGTGGCCTTCGCCATCAACGTGGTCGCACTGTTCGCCCGGCTGCGCCTGGTGGTGACCGAGGAATACACCCGGCTGCTGGAAGAAGGCGAGCTCGAGCCGATCAGCACCCGTGAGATGGTGCGCGGCCAGGGCTACAACATCTTCATCGGCGCCTTTGCCGCGCTGGCGAGCTACGCGCTGTTCCACCTGGTGACGGTGTTCCCGCTGTCCTGGCTGGCGCTGCAGGCGACCCAAAGCGTCAACAGCGTGCTGAAGGTGCAGATCGCCGGCGCGCTGGTCGGCATCGTCGGCACCATCCTGTCGGGCTGGATTGCCGACCGCATCGGCCGGCGCACCACGCTGGGCTTGCTGGCCACGCTGATCGGCGTGTTCAGCCTGTTCACGCCGATGCTGCTCGGCGGCGAGGAGGCGGGGCAGGACCTGTTCATCCTGATCGGCTTCCTGCTGCTCGGCCTGTCGTATGGCCAGGCTTCGGGCACCGTGACCTCGAACTTCGAGCGGCGCTTCCGCTATACCGGCGCGGCGCTGACCTCGGACTTCGCCTGGCTGTTCGGCGCGGCCTTCGCCCCACTGGTCGCACTCGGCCTGTCGGTCAAGTTCGGCCTGGTCGCGGTCAGCATCTACCTGCTGTCGGGCGTCGCGTGCACGGTGCTGGCCCTGCGCATCAACCGCGCGCTGGAAACACGCGACTGACGCACGGTTGAACGCCGCGCGTTGAAACCGGCGCGGCGGCTCCAGCCGCCGCGCTTCATCGTTCCGCCCCCGTCGCGACCGGCCGTCCGCGGAGGGGCGCCGCAATCCGCTGCTGCGACATTCCGCCTTCCGCGCCGCTCTCCCTATATATATAGCGGCGGGCCGAAGGACCGCCCTCCCGGGCGCCGGCATTGGCAAACGCCCTCGCCGCCAGCACAATCTCCCTGTCGCCACTCTCGCTTCACACCATGCCATTCCTGGCAGAACATCACGACTGTTCCGGCTGGCACGGCGAAATGGCCGAGCGCATCCGGGCGTTCGACTGGTCCACCACCGAGCTGGGCCCGATCGACCGCTGGCAGCCCAGCCTCGGCGCCGCGGTGCGGCTGCTGCTGGCTTCGCCGGTGCCAATGGTGTTGTTGTGGGGCCGACCGGGCTACATGATCTACAACGATGCCTACGCCGTGTTCGCCGGCGGCCGGCATCCCTATCTGCTCGGCTGTCCGGTCGAACTGGGCTGGCCCGAAGTGGCCGACTTCAACCGGCACGTGATGCAGACCTGCCTGGCCGGCGGCACGCTGTCCTTCCGCGACAAGGAACTGGTGCTGCTGCGCAATGGACGTCCCGAGGACGTCTGGATGGACCTGTACTACAGCCCGGTGTCCAACGACGATGGCGCCCCCGCCGGCGTGCTGGCAGTGGTGGTCGAAACCACCGAGCGCGTGCTGACCGAGCGCTGGCGGCAGGAAGCCGAGAGCGCGCTGCAGCAGGCCAACGAACGGCTGCAGCTGGCGCTCAATACCGGCGCGGTGCTCGGTACCTGGGTCTGGGACATCGCCTCCGATACGCTGACCGGCGACGAACGCTTCGCCCGCACCTTCTCGGTCGGACTGGCACAGGCGATCCAGGGCGTGCCCCGCACGATCATCAACGCGGTGATCCACCCGGACGACATCGAAGAACTGGCCAGGCTGACGGATGAAGCGATCCGCACCGGCGCGCCGTTCCGCGCCGAATACCGGATCCGCCGGGCCCACGACAGCTATCTGTGGGTTCAGGCCAACGGCCAGTGCGAGTTCGACTCGCATGGCGAGCCCTACCGCTTCCCCGGCGTGCTGATCGACATCGACGAGCGCAAGCTGGCCGAGCAGGCGCTGCGGCAACTGACCGAAACGCTGGAAAAGCGTGTTGCCGATGCGATCGCCGCGCGCGCGCTGGCTGAGGGCCAGTTGCGGCAGGCGCAGAAGATGGAGGCGATCGGCAACCTGACCGGCGGCATCGCCCACGACTTCAACAACGTGCTGCAGGTCATCAGCGGCAATCTCCAGATGCTCGCCGCCGAGGCCGGCGACAACCCGATCGCGCAGGGCCGCATCGCCACCGCCGCCAACGCGGTGCGGCGCGGCGCCAAGCTGGCCTCGCACCTGCTGGCCTTCGCGCGCCGCCAGCCGTTGTCTCCGGCGGTGATCCACCCCGGCCGGTTGATCGGCGGCATGGCCGAGATCCTGCACCGCGCGCTGGGCGAATCGCTGAAGGTCGAAACGCGGACGCCCGACGATCTGTGGAACGTCAAGGCGGACCGCAACCAGCTCGAGAACGCGCTGCTCAATCTGGCCATCAACGGCCGTGACGCGATGCGCGGCGGCGGCACACTGACGATCTCGGCCGCCAATGTCGTGCTCGACGGCGCGTCATCGCCCGACCCGGATGCCGATACCTGGACCGGCAACACGCCGGAGCGGCCGGAGGGTGATTACGTCGTCTTCCGCGTGGCCGACACCGGCACCGGCATGACCGCCGACGTGCTGGAGCACGCCTTCGAGCCCTTCTTCACGACCAAGGCCGATGGCCACGGTACCGGCCTCGGCCTGAGCATGGTGTTCGGCTTCGTCAAGCAGAGCGGCGGCCATATCGCGATCCAGAGCACAGTCGGCCGCGGCACCACGGTGCAGATGTTCTTCCCCCGCTGCCTCGAGGCCGAAACGCCCGAGACGGCGGAGCAGGAGCCGGCGCCCGTCGGCGGCGGCGAGACCGTCCTGGTGGTCGAAGACGACCCCGATGTGCGGATCACCGCGGTCGAGATGCTGGCGCAGCTCGGCTATCGCGTGCGCATCGCGCCGAACGGCGATGCCGCCTGGTCGCTGATCGACAGCGGCATCGGCATCGACCTGCTGTTCACCGACGTGATCATGCCCGGCACCATCAAGGGCGGCGAACTGGCGCGGCGCGCGGCGCAGCGGCGGCCGCCGATTCCGGTGCTGTTCGCCTCCGGTTATACGCGCGACGAGATCTTCCACCTCGGCAAGCTCGACGACGGCGTGACGCTGCTGAACAAACCCTATCGGCGCGACGATCTGGCGCGGGCAGTGCGGGCCGTGCTGGACGCCCATCGGCGCACGAGCGGCCCGGCGCCTGCGCAGTCGCCGCAAGTCCGGCGCGATGGCATGGCCGCCGCCGTATTGCTGGTCGAGGACGACATCCCCTCGCGCGAGGCGCTACAGGAAGTGCTGCTTGGCTTCGGTCTCGATTGCGCCGCGGCGGGCTCGGCGGAGGAAGCGCTGCTGCTGGCCGATGACCGGCGCTTCGACGTGCTGCTGACCGATATCACGCTGCCGGGCATGGCCGGCGATGCGCTGGCCGTGGCGCTGCGCGCGCAACAGCCGCATATCGACGTGGTGCTGATGACCGGCTATGGCGCGGGCGCGGACCTGCAGGAGCCGATCGCCGGGGCGCGCGTGCTGGGCAAGCCGATCGATCTATCGACGTTGCGGCGGGAGCTCGGCCCGTGGATGGGGGACATCGAGGCGGTGCAGTAGTCCGGGCGCCATCGTCAGTACCGTCGGTGCCGTCGATATCTTCCGCATCGACATCCTCCCGCAATCTAGCGCGGCGGCGGCCGCCGCTTGTACCAGGCATAGCCGGGCTCGACATCGGCCGCCCCGGGATGTCCGACGCTATACGGATTCTCCGACACCATCGTCACGAAACCGACCGGCTCACCGGCCCGCTGCCGCGCCCGCAGCGCCTCGCAACGCGCCAGCACCGCGGCGAGCTGGTCCGAGCCGTAGTCCTCGGCATGCGCCGTCGGCACGCCTTCGGCGTCGTAGGTGGTCCAATAGACTTTGTACATCTGTTGTGAATGCAGCGGCGGCGCCATCGTTGCGCCACACCTGTCGCCATCTTGGTCGTCGACAATCGATCTGTCACGTTGCAACGCGTCGAGCGCTACTCAGGCGGCTCCAATTGTGAACGACTGCAAAGAGTGCGCTTTGAGTCATGACATTGCCGTAAGCGGCACCTAGAATCCTCCCGCACGCTGCGACCTGTCGGACGTCGCCCCCGCGTGTCCGTGCGGCGCGCCATATTCAATCGGGAGAAGGAACCATGCACTTCAAGCGCCCCCTTGCCGAAGCCTTCGGCACGTTCTGGCTGGTATTCGGCGGCTGCGGCTCGGCCGTCCTGGCGGCCGCCTTTCCGCACCTGGGCATCGGCTTCGCCGGCGTCTCGCTGGCCTTCGGCCTGACCGTGCTGACCATGGCCTATGCAGTAGGACCGGTATCGGGATGCCATCTGAATCCGGCCGTGACGGTCGGCCTGGCCACCGCGGGTCGCTTCCCGTGGAAGGAAGCACCGGTCTATATCGTGGCGCAGGTGATCGGCGGCGCGCTGGCCGCGCTGGTACTGCTGCAGCTGATGGATGCCAAGCCGGGCTTCGACGTGACCGTCAGCGGCCTGGCCGCCAACGGCTTCGACGCCGGCTCGCCGTCGGGCTTCGGCATGATGCCGGTGTTCGCGACCGAGGTCCTGGCGACCTTCTTCTTCGTGCTGATCATCCTGGGCGCGACCGCAAAACGCGCGCACGGCGCGCTGGCACCGCTCGCGATCGGCCTGTGCCTGACGCTGATCCACCTGGTGACGATTCCGGTGTCGAACACCTCGGTCAATCCGGCCCGCTCGACCGGACCGGCGCTGATGGTGGGCGGCATGGCGCTGCATCAGCTGTGGCTGTTCTGGATCGCGCCGATCGTCGGCGCCATCCTGGCCGGCGTGGTTGGCCGCATCCTGTATAGCGACGACGAATAAGTCGCGACACTCGAGTCGCGACACTCGAGTCGCGACACTCGAGTCCCGACGCTCCAGTCGCGACTCTCGAGCCGCAACACGCGACCGGCAGCGCACGCCGCCGGTCGCCGCGGGATCGTCAGGCGGCCAGGCGCTGCTCGCGCTTGGCGACGATCTCGGCCCAGGCCTGCTCCAGGCCGACATGACCCACGAAGCCGCCGGCCGACTTCGCCTCCCCTTCCGCCTCGATCGTGTTTGCGAAGCGCACCGCCGGATCCTGTTGCAGCTTCCGATAGAGCCGATCCAGGTTCGGATAGTCCGCCCGGTTCACCACGCCGTGATAGTCGGTCCAGCGCGCGATGCCGGCGAAGTAGGCATCGGCCAGCGTGCGCCGATCGCCCAGCAGCCACGGACGATCGCCGAGCATCGCCTCCAGTTGTGCGTGCGCCTTCTTGACCTTGATCGTGCCGAATTCGCGCAGCACCGCCTTGGTGGTGTCGTCGCTGGCGTGCTCGTACAGATGCCACAGCGGCACGAAGGCGTTGAAGAAGGTCGTATTCAGGTAGGCCAGCATCTGGTTGAGCCGGTCGAATTCCGGCGTCCCCTGGGCAAAACCGAGCGAGCCATCGATGCCGCGCGCGCCGATCCAGTTCAGGATCGCCATGCTTTCCGTCACGATTGCCCCGCCATCGGTAGCCAACGCCGGCGTTTCGCCCACCGGGTTGATCCGGCGGAAGGCGTCGCTGGTGACGACCTCCGGCATCTCGATGCGGGATAGCCGATACGGCCGGCCGAGCCATTCGAGCGCGACGATCGAACCGAACGAGCATCCCGACGGCACGCCATAGAAGAGGATGGGGGTCATGTTGTTTCTCCAGTTGAAGGACCCGGGCATCGGGTCGATGGAGAGACTATAGATTTGTGGACATTGAAGCGGTAGTCGGCAAAAATTCAACGCAATGTCCATGCGGATGGACTTTATTGCGCCACTGCCGCTCCCATGCTGAACCTGAACGACCTCTCGCTGTTCGCCGCCGCCGTCGAACATGGCGGCTTTGCCGCGGCCTCGCGCCAGCTCGGCATTCCGAAGTCGACGCTGAGCAAGCGCGTCGCCGAGCTCGAGCAGCGGCTCGGTGCGCGGTTGATCCATCGCAGCTCGCGCAGCTTCACGCTGACCGACGTCGGCCGCGCCTTTCACGAGCACGCCCGCGCGGCGCTGATCGAGGCCGAGGCCGCGCACGACGTGGTGCGCCAGCGCGCCGCGGAACCGAGCGGCACGGTCAGGCTGACCACCTCGGTGCCGGTCGCGCAGCAGACGTTGGCGCCGCGCCTGCCGGAACTGGCCCTCGCCTACCCGAAGCTGCATATCCAGCTGGACGTGTCGGACCGCTTCGTCGATGTCGCGCAGGAAGGCTATGACCTCGCGATCCGCAGCCACTTCGCGCCGCTGCCCGACTCCGAGCTCGTGCAGCGGCTGCTGTCGACCGAGCCGATCGTCCTGGTCGCGTCGCCGCGCTATCTCGCCGCGGCCGATCCGCTGCAGACACCGGAGGCGCTGGCCAGCCATGACGGGCTGCTGACGCGGCCGATGGCCACCAGCTGGCGGCTGCATCGCGATGACCGAACCCTGACCGTCACCCCGCGCCCTCGCATGACCGCCAACGAATCGACCGCGCTGCTGGGCGCGGTCACGGCCGGTCTGGGCGTCGCGTGCCTGCCGCTGTCGGTATGCCGCTCGGCCCTGCAAAGCGGCGACATCGTGCGGGTACTGCCCGACTGGACCGCCGGCCACGTGATGACGTCGGTCGTGATGCCGCATCGGCGCGGTCAGCTTCCGGCGGTACGGGCGGTCGTTGAATTCCTGGCCAAGTGCTTTGCCGAGGAATGAACGTTCGGCGAGGCGCTCGTTTCAGCCCGAGACCTCCGCCTGCCTGCGCACCCACGCCACCGCCCTGCCCAGGAACGGCGACGCGTCCCCTGCCCGATAGCTCATGATCACCGGCGACACGAAGCCCGGCGCATCGATCGGACGATAGCGGACGTCGTCCCGGTGCAGCCGCTGGACCGACGATGGCACCAGCGTGATGCCCAGCCCCGCCGCGACCAGGCCGAGCGCGGTCTGCAGCTCGTTCGCTTCCTGCACCACGCGAGGCTGCAGTCCCTGGGCGCGGAACAGCGACAGCACGTGGTCCGCATAGCTGGGCCGCGGACGCGCGGGATAGAGGATCAGCCCGCGCCGCGCCAGTTCGGCCGGCGCCATCGGGCCATCGCCATCGCCATCGCCATCGCCATCGCCATCGCCATCGCCACCGGCGCGGCCACGGCCACCGCCATTGCCGCCTTCACCTTCACGCGGGGCGGCCCGCGCCGGCAGCGCCGCGACCAGCGGCTCTGCCATCACCACCTGCTGCACGATGGCGGGGTCGCTCAGCGCCAGCCGGCCAAAGCCCAGATCGATGCGGCCGGACTTCAGCGCCTCGAGCTGCTGCACCGAGATCATTTCCGTCAGGCCCACCTCGACCTCGCTCTGGTCCGCGCGCAGTTCGCGGATCAGGTCGGGCAGCACGCCATAGAGCACCGACGGCACGAAGCCGATGCCGAACCAGCGCTTCTCGTTGCGGCCGATGCGCCGGGTGCCCTCGATCATCTCGTCAAGCCGCTGCGTCAGCTGCAGCGATTGCTCGAGCAGGAAGCGTCCGGCCTCGGTCAGCCGCAGGCCGCGGCCGACGCGCTCGAACAGCGGCACGCCCAGTTCATCCTCGAACTGGCGGATCTGGCGCGACAGCGGCGGCTGCGCGATATGCAGCAGCGCGGCCGCGCGCGTCACGTTGAGCTCGCGCGCGACGGTCTGGAAATAGCGCAGATGGCGCAGTTCCATGGTGGCCTCCTTGAACCGGGATCCATACCTCACAGGTATGGAATCAGACATCATCGGTCTTGGACAGCGCATTGGTCAAGCCGCATACTGGGCCACGAACCTCAATCCAATCCCTCAGGTATGGCAACCACCATCACATCCGTCGACGCGATCCTGGTCGACCTGCCCACCATCCGCGCGCATCAGCTGGCCATGGCGACCATGCAGCAGCAGACGCTGGTCATCGTGCGGCTGCGCGCCAGCGACGGCATCGAAGGCATTGGCGAGGCCACCACGATCGGCGGCCTGTCCTATGGCGAGGAAAGTCCCGAAGGCATCAAGCTGACCATTGATACCTATCTGGCGCCCGCACTGATCGGTCAGGACGCCGCCAATATCCATGGCGCGATGGCGCGGCTGAACAAGGTCGCGCGCGGCAACCGCTTCGCCAAGTCGGCGCTGGAAACCGCGCTGCTCGACGCGCAGGGCAAGCGGCTCGGCGTGCCGCTCGCCACGCTGCTCGGCGGTACGGTGCGCGACGCGCTGCCGGTGCTGTGGACGCTGGCCAGCGGCGATACCGCCCGCGATATCGAGGAGGCCGAGCGCCTGCTGGCCGAGCGCCGCCACGACACCTTCAAGCTGAAGATCGGCCGCCGCGCGGTGCGCGACGACGTCGCCCATGTCGCGGCGATCAAGCGCGCGCTGGGCGACCGCGCCCGCGTGACGGTCGACGTCAACCAGGCCTGGAACGAGGCCGACGCGGCCACCGGCGTCGCGATGCTGGAAGCGGCCGGCATCGACCTGATCGAGCAGCCGATCGCACGGGAGAACCGCGTCGGGCTGGCGCGGCTGGCGGCGCGCTTCGTCGTGCCGATCATGGCCGACGAAGCAGTGACCGGGCCGGAGGACGCGATGGAACTGGCACGCCTGGGCGCGGCCGATGTGTTCGCGCTGAAGATCGCCAAGTCGGGCGGCATCTTCGGCATGCTGCGCACCGCCGCGGTCGGCGATGCGGCCGGCATCGCGCTCTATGGCGGCACCATGCTCGAAGGCAGCGTCGGCACCATCGCCGCGGCGCACGGCTTCTGCACGCTGCCGCAACTGGCCTGGGGCACCGAGCTGTTCGGGCCGCTGCTGCTCAAGGACGACGTGGTGGTCGAACGTCCAGGCTATCGGGACTTCGCGCTGCGGCTACCGGACGGTCCGGGGCTGGGTCTCGCGCTGGACGAGGACAAGCTCGCGCATTACCGGCGCGATCGCGCATAGCACCGACAACAACGACATGATGGCCACGTAACGGCCGCCCCACGCCCGTGTAAGCGCCGCACCACAGCCGCATCACCGCTGGATAACGCCACCGAGTCGCGCCCAACGCGGGCCGGGCACCCTGGTTTCGAACTTCACGAAGGAACGGAGACAATGAAGTCGCTCACTCTCGCCACCGTGGTCCTCGGCCTGGCCGCGGCCCTCACCACGCCGGCCGCGCAGGCCGCCTACCCCGAACGTCCGATCCGCTGGATCGTCCCCTTCCCCGCCGCCGGCGCGATGGACAATATCGCCCGCACGCTCGGCGAGGAGATGTCGCAAACGCTGGGGCAATCGATCGTGGTGGAAAACCGCCCCGGGGCCGGCGGCAATATTGGCGCCGAGCTGGTCGCGCGCTCGCCTGCAGACGGCTACACGATGCTGATCGTCGCCAACGGCATGGCGGTCAATCCGGCGCTGTACCGCAAGCTGAGCTACGACCCGATCAAGGATTTCGCACCGGTATCGCTGCTGGCCGTGGTGCCCAACGTCCTGGTCGCCAACAAGGCCAAGACCAGCGCCAAGACCGTGCCCGACGTGATCGCCAGCGCGAAGAGCCAGCCGGGCAAGTACACCTACGCGTCGGCGGGCAACGGCACCTCGATCCATCTGGCCGGCGAGCTCTTTACGTCGATGGCAGGCGTCGAGCTGCTGCACGTGCCCTACAAGGGCAGCGGCCCCGCGGTCACCGACCTGCTCGGCGGCCAGGTCGACTACATGTTCGACAGCATCACGTCCGCCAAGCCGCATATCGATGCGGGCAAGCTGACGGCGATCGCGGTGACGACCAGCAAGCGCTCGGCCACGCTGCCCAATGTGCCGACCGTGGCAGAGGCCGGGCTGCCGGGCTACGAGCTGTCGCCGTGGTTCGCCGCCTTCGTGCCGGCCGGCACGCCGCCCGCGGTGGTCGAGTCGCTGAACCGCGCGATGGTCGAGGCGCTGCGCAAGCCCGCAGTGCAGAAGCGCCTCGCGGCGATCGGCGCCGAGCCCATCGGCAGCACGCCCGCCGAGCTGAAGCAGCATCTGGCGAAAGAAACCGACAAATGGGGCAAGCTGATCCGCACGCGGGGGATTCGGGCGGATTGAACTGGATTTCCCGTGTGCCCTCTGCCACCGCAGCGGGCTTCCCTCTCCCCCCGGAGCAGGCCCGCGGTCTTCTCCCCTCTCCCGCCATGCGGGAGAGGGGTTGGGGGAGAGGGAAAGGGCGGTGGCGATACGAAGGTGCTCGCTTGCGCGAGTGCCTTGCCCTCTCCCCTCAAGTTTTTCTACCAACTGCCGTTGTCTGACATCGACCCCCGAAGCAATCGTCAGCGAACGGGCGGCAACACAAGAGCGAAGAGCGAATACGCAGCACGCGCGCGGGACGTCCGCGGGCGTGGCGTTGTTCGCCGCGATTCAATGTCCATCAGGTAGAAGAAATGAAAAACTTGGGAATAGGTGCACGCCTTGGCATCGGCTTTGGCGTGGTATTGCTGCTGTCCACGCTGATGACCGGACTTGGCATCCTGCGGTTGCAGCAGGTCGCGGAGCGCACGCATGACATGATGCAGCAGCCGCTGGCCAAGGAACGGCTGGTCAGCGACTGGTACCGCTACATGCATACCAGCGTGCGCCGGACCACCGCGGTGGCAAAGAGCTCCGATCCGACGCTCGGCGCGTTCTTCGCGAACGAGACCAAGAACTCGGTCAAGGCGATTGCCGATCTGCGCGACAAGATCGAGCCGCTGCTGAGCACCGACGCCGAGAAGCAGGCGTTCCAGACCATCCTGCGCGTGCGCGAACCGTACAACGCCTCGCGCGACAAGATCACCAAGCTCAAGCAGGAAGGATTGACCGACGAGGCCAACACCGTGCTGGAGAAGGAATTCGTGCCGGCCGGCGACGCCTATCTGGGCGAGATCCAGAAGCTGCTCGACATCCAGCGCGCCAGCATCGACGCCACCGCGCGCGACATCAACGCGGTCTACCAGACCGCGCGCAACCGCCTGATCGGACTGGGCGTGCTGGTGCTGGGCATCGGCATCGCGTTCGCGGTCTGGCTGACCCGAGGCATCACCCGTCCGCTGCATCGCGCTGTCAGCATCGCGCGAACCGTCGCCGCCGGCGATCTGAGCGCCCGCATCGACGTCGACAGCAAGGACGAAACCGGTCAGCTGCTGCAGGCGCTGGCCGAGATGAACGGCAACCTGCTGCGCATCGTCAACGAGGTTCGCCTCGGCACCGAGGCCATCGCCACCGGCACCAGCCAGATCGCCGTCGGCAATACCGACCTGTCGCAGCGCACCGAGGAACAGGCCGCGTCGCTGCAGGAGACCGCGTCGAGCATGGAGCAGCTGACCAGCATCGTCCGGCAGAACGCCGACAACGCCAAGCAGGCCAGCCGCCTCGCGGTCGACGCCTCCGACATCGCCGTCAAGGGCGGCGATGTGGTCGGCCAGGTGGTCAACACCATGGACGAGATCCACGGCGCGTCGAAGAAGGTCACCGACATCATCGCGGTGATCGAGAGCATCGCCTTCCAGACCAATATCCTGGCGCTGAACGCCGCGGTGGAAGCCGCGCGCGCCGGCGAACAGGGCCGCGGCTTCGCGGTCGTTGCCGGCGAAGTGCGCAGCCTCGCGCAGCGCAGCGCCACCGCCGCCAAGGAAATCAAGTCGCTGATCGACGATTCGGCCGAGCGCGTCGAGAAGGGTTCGCAGCTGGTGTCGGAGGCCGGTCAGACCATGGAAGAGATCGTCGGCGCGGTCAAGCGCGTCACCGACATCATGGGCGACATCAGCGCGGCGTCGGCCGAGCAGAGCGCCGGCATCGAGCAGGTGAACCAGGCCGTCACGCAGATGGACACCGTGACGCAGCAGAACGCCGCGCTGGTCGAGCAGGCCGCCGCCGCGGCCGGCTCGCTGGAAGAACAGGCCAAGCGCCTGAAGCAGGCGGTGTCGACGTTCCGCCTCGGTACGGCGCAACTGGCAGCGTGATTCGCCGGAACGACCGATGAAACGGGCCGCGAAATGCGGCCCGTTTTGCTTTGCTGGACTCAATAAAAGCGCCAATCCTTGTCAAAAGTACCTGCCTGACGGACATGCCATCCCGGACGCATCGGCTATCGCACCGTGGCGCGGATCCTGCGTGGTTGCGCGGTGCAGCCCGAACACCAGGCTGCATAGCGCAGCACATCTCGGCACATCCCAG
The DNA here is from genome assembly GCF_000307735.3 of Cupriavidus sp. HPC(L). Lineage (NCBI taxonomy): Bacteria > Pseudomonadati > Pseudomonadota > Betaproteobacteria > Burkholderiales > Burkholderiaceae > Cupriavidus > Cupriavidus sp. HPC(L). The sequence continues at coordinate 18,113 of NZ_AMPR02000451.1, forward strand.
CACTTGGCAGTACATCGCAACCGGAGGATCTGCAATGAGCATCTTTGGCGAAATCCTGAACAGGCTGCGCGGCAAGGCGCGGCCCGAGCCCTCCACGCAGGCGTCGACGCAGGCCCAGCAGCCGCAGACCGGCACCGCGGGCCAGCCTCAGACC
>NZ_AMPR02000450.1:0-18344 GCF_000307735.3 Cupriavidus sp. HPC(L)
CGGTTCCCGACGATGTCGCGCCCGTGCCCGTGTTGCCCTGCGCGCTGGCGCCATCGCTCATGCCGGTCGATCCCGCCTTGCCGCTGCCGCCGCTCGAGCGGCCCTGCGCCATCGCGAGCTGGCTGGCCAGCGCGAGGCAGGATGCGGCCACCACCAGCAGATGTCGTGGTTTCATGCTGTCCCTCCTGATTGTCGACGTGGCGATCCACGCGATCTCTGCGCGGTCTCCAATGCCCCCTCTCCACGCAAGCCGCATGCCGGCATGTGGGCACGATCCGCGACATGCGGACGCCGCGCCGCGCGGCGTGCTTGCAGAATTTGCTCCACGGACTTGCATATTTGGGGCCGGCACGCCGCGCGTATCGGCGAACGCTTCCCCGTGGATCACGGCGCGGCGGCGAACGCGCTGGCCGGCACGCGCGCCGAGCGCCGCGCCAGCCGTTCGAACTCGACCATGTCGTGGCCGCAGCAGACCGTCATGTGGCCGTCGCGCCGTTCCTTCAGTTCGCGCAGATGCCGTTGCGTGGCCAGCCGCGCCCCGCGGTCCTTCTCCATCATCCATTGATAGAAGCGCAGCCCGGGCGTGCAGTACGGCCGCACCGGGTCGAGTTCGCCATGATGGAAGTAGGCGTCGCCGGCCTGCAGCAGCCATTCGCCCTGCGCCTGCACCGCGATGCCCGCATGGCCGAAGGTGTGGCCCGGCAACGCGACCATCGCGACCTCAGGCGGCAGGCCGTCGAGCGTGCGCACGCGGTCGAAGCCGTACCAGCGCTCGCCGGCGTCCGGCGCGTAGGTGCGCCAGCGCTCCTGCGTCGACCACTGTTGCGGGCGGAAGCGCTGGCGGTCCAGCCAGGTGCGCTGCAGCCGCGCATAGTCGCGTTCGGCCGCCATCAGGTGGACGGTAGCCCAGGGGAAATCGTCGAGGCCGCCGGCGTGGTCGAAGTCCAGATGCGTCAGCACGATGTGCCTCACATCGCGCGGATCGAAGCCGAGCGCCTGCACCTGACGATAGGCCGTCATCTCGTCGCGGAAATCGGGCCGCAGCAGCGTCAGGAAGAAGCCGCTCAGGCGCGAGCGCGGATCCTGCACGTCGCGCCGGCCCAGGCCGGTATCGACCAGAACCAGGCACTCCGGCAGCTCGACCAGCAGGCAGTGGCAGGCCAGTTCGCCGCGCTCGAGGATCGAGCGCGAACGCCCGTCCATCAGCCGCCCGCCGAGCGGACAGGTCGAGATGCAGTTCAGATGATGGATCCGCATGAATGCCCTCCTGCAGGATCCTCCACTCGTGCAAGTCTCATTCCAGGCCGCCCCGCCGCGTCCATGGCGAAGGTCTGTGACCGGCCGCACCGACCCGCTGCGTGGGCCGGCTCACCATCGTCCCGTGCGCGCCGCGCGCTTACCGGGACAGCCGATGCTGATTACGCAAGACGATCCGACCATGGGCCCCTCGTTCTCGCTGGGCAACCGCGTGCAGCGGCAGATCTGGAACTGGGTCTGGCTGTTGCTGTTCCGTCCGAGCCCGCGGCCGGCGCACGCGTGGCGCGCCGCGCTGCTGCGGCTGTTCGGCGCGCAGCTTGGGCGGCATGTCCATGTCTATCCCGGCGTCCGCATCTGGGCGCCGTGGAATCTGCGCATCGGCAACAATGCCGGCGTGGCCGACGGCGTCACGCTGTACAACATCGAGCGGATCGACATCGGCGAGTACTGCGTGGTGTCGCAAGGCGCGCACCTGTGCACCGGTTCCCACGACTACAACAGCCCGAATTTCCAGCTGATCGCGTTCCCGATCACGCTCGCCCCGCGGGTATGGATCTGCGCGGAGAGCTTCGTCGCGCCCGGCGTGTCGGTGCCCGAAGGCGCGGTGGTCGCGCCGCGCTCGGTGGTCACCAAGCCGCTGCCGACGGCGTGGACCGTCTACGGCGGCACGCCGGCAAGGCCGATCGGCAAGCGCAAGCCGCAGGGACGCTGATTCGCGACGCGCCGCACTCGGTCTGCGCTCGGTCTGCGCTCGGTCTGCGCTCGGTCTGCGCTCGGTCTGCGCTCGGTCTGCGCTCGGTCTGCGCTCGGTCTGCGCTCGGTCTGCGTCGGTCTGCGCTCAGGCGCCCAGCTCCACCACGATCTGCTGGTAGGTCTCGGCGAAGCGGCGACGACGCCGTACCAGGTCGTCGCGCGCAAGGCGCGCCTGTTCGGCGTCCCGCTCGGGCGACGCCGGGCGGGCAAGGACCTGCGCCATGGCGTCGGCCAGCGCCGGCGCATCGTCCGGTGCGAAATAGACGCCACGCGGCGGCGCCTGTTCGCGATGGACCTCGATATCGGACAGCAGGATCGGCTTGTCCAGCGACTTGGCTTCCTCCACCGTGGTGCTCCATCCTTCGAAGCGTGACGGATTGATCAGCGCGGCCGCGCCGCGCATCAGCCCGGTCAGGTCGCCGTGCGGCACCACGCCGAGGAAACGGAAATGCCGTTGCAGCCCGGCCTGCTCGACGCTTTGGAGCAGGCGCTGGCCATAGCCGGGCTTGCGATGGTCCGCGGTCTGGCCGGTCGACAGCACCAGCGCATCGATCCCGCGCTGGCGCAGCAGGCGCAGCGCCTCGACCACGATGCCGTGGTTCTTGTGCTGCCACAGCTGGTTCGGCAAGTGGAAGTAGGGGCCGCGAAAGCCGTAGCGGCGTTCCAGCTCGGACACCGGCGGCGCCGGCGCCAGCGGATTCACGCTGGCGACGAACTGCAGCACGCGGGCGCGATGCGCCTGCGCCGGAAAGTAGCGCTGCAGGTCGCGGCACGCGGCATGGCTGCTGACCAGCACGCGCGCCGAGCCCTCGCACAAGGACGCGAACAGACGATCGCGCATCGCGATCTCTTCGGCCGAAAACATCTCGGGCAGATGCAGATGCTGAAAGTCCGGAATCCAGCCCAGCGTCGGCACGCCGGCGCGCGGACCGAGCGGGTTGTGGTGCGACAGCACCGCGATGCCCTGGCGGACCAGATAGCGCGCCAGCATCAGATCGGTGCCGCTGGCCGCCTGGCATGCCTTGCGCATGTACCACCATGGATGGCGGCGATCGAGCAGTCCCGTGCGGTGGACCGGCAGCGGCGGCATGCCGTCGAGCAGATACGCCGGCGTGCGCGCGCCGGTCAGGATCACCGGATCGATGGTGCGTTCGGGCAGCGTGTACAGCGCCCACAGCAGGTTGCGGAAGTAGCTGATGCCGCCGAGCCAGCCACGATCCTGAAAGGCAAAGACGAAGCCGACCCTAGTCATCGCACACCGCCTCGAACCAGCGTGCAAAGCGCCGCACGCCCTCTTCCAGCCGGATTTGCGGGGCCCACCCGGTGCTCAGCGTATGGCCGACGTCGGCACGCTGGTCGCAGGGATCGCCATGGCGGGCCTCGCGCGAAAAACACGGACGACGGCCCGGCGCGAGCTCCCGATACAGCAGCGTCAGCGCCTGCCTGACCGTGGTGGCCGTGCCGCTGGCGCCGTTGTAGATCGCGCACGCCGGCGAGGCATGCAGCGCCACCGCGGCCACCAGGCGCGCCGCATCCTCGGCATGCAGCCAGTCGCGGCTCTCCTCGCCGGTGCCCCCATAGAGGTCGTCGCGCTGCCGGATCTTGCGGCAGGCGTCCCACAGCAATTGCTTGCGCTGGCCCTCCCCATACAGCGAGAAGAAGCGGACCACCGCGACCGGTACGCCGAAATGCGCGCCATACGAGGCACACAGCTGCTCGGCCATCAGCTTGTGGGTGCCGTAGGGGGAAGCGGGCCGCAATGGCACCGTGCCGCCTTCGCGGGCCGGGCAGTGCGCGGCGTCGCCATAGACGGCGGCGCTGGACGGATAGACCACCGGCGTGTGGGGGCAATGCCGCCGGACATATTCGAGGACGGCGGCGATACTGTCGACGGTGCGCGCGTGGTCGCCGAAGGGATCGCGCAGCGACGCCGACACCGAACCGCTGCCGGCGCAATGCACCAGCAGGTCGGGCTCGATCTCGAGCCGTTCCAGGCTCTCGAGCACGACATGGGCACGGTGCCAGACCATGCGGCCCTCGCAGGTGCACCCCGGCACGCCATGGCCAAGACCGATCACGCGCCAACCCGCGGCCAGATAGTGCTCCGCGACGTAGCCGCCGAAGAAGCCCCTCGCCCCGGTAACCAGCACAGTCTTCTCGGTCATCGTCAAATCGCCTGCGACGCGTTGCCAACCAAAACGTTTGGTTGTGTGAACAATATAGCGTTGAGGCCGGCAATCCATCGTTGCCTGGGCCTCATAACGTAAAGATTTCTTTGCTGACGGTCGTGAAGCGTGAACTGCGGGGCCGTGCGTGCTAGACGCAATGGCTGCGCAGCAGCTGCTTGACCTGTTCGCCGGCGCTGCGCCAGTTCAGCCGTTCGGCGTACTCTCGGTACGCCCCCCGTGCGAGCGCGCCATAGTGCGGGGCGGACTGGAACACGCGTTCGATGTAGTCGCACCACTGGGCCGCATCGGCTTCCAGTTCGAACGTCATGCCGTTGCGGCGATCGCGGACCGCTGTCGGAATGCCGCCGACGCGCGTGGCCAGCGACGGCAGGCCGAAGGAACTGGCCTCCGCCAGCACCACGCCGTAGCACTCGGCGGTCGAAGGCAGCAGCAGGAAATGCGCCTCGCTCATCAGCCGCTCGAAACGGCGGCGGCCCTCCTCGGTCGTCTTCGGCACGAAGCCGTGCAGCTTGACGAAGCTCGGCGGCTCGTACGGCGGGCGGCAGCCGACCACGTGCAGTTCGGTCGGCAGTCCGCGGCGATTCAGGCATTGCGCGACCGCCAGCGCGGTTTCGCCGCCCTTGCGGATCCAGTCCACGCCGATCAGCAGCAGCCTGCAGACACGGTAGTCCTTGCCGAGCACGATCCGCTCGATATCCTGCGAGGTGCGCCGGCAGTCCAGGTTGGCGCCGAACGGCACTACCTTGACCTTGGCCGCATCGACGTCGTAATGGCGCAGCGCGGTGGCGGCGGCCCATTCCGAGCTGAAGATCGCCAGCCGGCAGCGCGACAGCGCCTGCTGTTCGAGCCGGTGGCCGTCGCGCAGCGTTTCCGCGCAAAAATTGCTGAAGCCAGGATAGAAGCCGACCATGCCGTCGAAGGTGGCGTCGGTCCAGATCGCGATCGGGCGGTCGGTGTCCAGGCAGGACACCGGTAGCGTGCCCGGGCTGAGCACTGCGTCGCAATGCGCGCCCTCCAGGCGGCGCTGCACGCGCTGCGCATAGCGGCGCGCCACCGTCGGTGAGCGGTCGCGCTGGTAGTCGCGCCGCAGCAGCCGCCGATAGGCCAGCGCCTTGGCGCGCAGCAGGCAGGCCAGCACCGGCCCCTCGTCGACCTTGTCGATCACTTCGGTCTCGATCGCACTGCTGCGCAGCGCGCGCGGGATATAGCTTGCCGATCCCGACCAGGCATGGGGATCGGAGGCATCGTATGTCGTCACATAGGCCACTCGCATGGTTCTCTCCAGCGGTGGCGGCGCGAGCCGGCTACAGGGGTAACTGCATGGCCCGTCGTCGCTGCTCCTGTACCTTCAGCACCACCATGTATTCGTAGATCGATACCAGCACGCAGTAATGAAATCCGGCCTTCCCGTCGATGAAGCCGAACTTCAGCAGGTACAGGTATAGAAAGCGCGCCACCGGCCGCATCGGCAGGCGGAACGACAGCTCTTTCAGCGCCCGCCGGCGCGCCGGCGGATCGGAGGCCAACAGCGAGGAAAAACGGAACTTGTCCTCGTCCAGACTGCGGATGGTCTCCAGCGCTTCCCCCATCGAATATTTGTTGTGCTTGTCGAACCAGGCGTCGAAGCCCTTGTTGAAGCTGTAGTGCAGGAAATGATGGCGCAGGAAGCCGACCGACCCGTCGACCACCGGCGCCGGATTGACCAGCCGCTCCCAGCGCACCTTGTCGGGCTGGAAGAAGCGCAGTACCCAGATCGGATAACCGCCGGCGAAGCGGATCCATTTGCCGAGAAAGTAGTTCTTGTAGCGGACGCGGTAGGCGACAGGCGCCGAGCTGCCGTCGGCCGGCACCTGGTCGGCGATCTCGCGCAGCTCCGCCGCCAGCTCCGGGCTGACCACTTCGTCCGCGTCGGAGTAGTAGACCCACTTGTGCTTGAAGTCGATGTTCTCGTTGGCCCAGTTCTGATGGGCCGACCAGTTGTCGAACTTGCGCTGGAACACGCGCGCGCCGTGGCGCCGCGCGATCTCCAGCGTCTGGTCCGTGCTGTACGAGTCGAGCACGACCACATCGTCGGACCACGACACCGACTCCAGGCACCGGGCGAGGTTCTTCTCCTCGTTCAGCGTCAGGATCAGCACCGACACCCTGGCGGTCTGGCACGGCACGGCATGCGTGCCGTCGCCGGCGGCCTGCGGCGTGTCGGGACGCGCCACCGCCTGCGCCGGCAGGCTACGGGCCAGCGGAGCGGTCATTGGCCGTACCTCCGCAGCGCAATGCCGGCGCGCTGCAGCGCCGTGCGCAAGGCGGCGGCGTTGACCAGCGGTTCGGTTTCGCCGCGCCGCCACGGTTCCGCGTAGCCCGGATGGACCGAGATCTCGGTGATGCCGTCGCGCAGCAGCTCCGGCAGCCGCGCGGCCCAGTCGGTGTTGTCGTGGTTGATCGCGCCGTAGTAATGGGTATGGCGCAGCCCGTTGAAATAGCGCTGGCAATAGTTGTTCATCACCGCCTGGCGTGGATTGGCCGTGAAGTAGAAGTTCTGCGGCCGCCGTACCCATTGGAGGCCGGCGCGTTCGAGTTCGGTGCGCAACGCGCTGATCACGATCGGAAACTTGTGCAGATGGCCGTGGCTGTCGACATGGGTCACCTCGACGCCGTTGTCGCGCAGCTCTTCGAGCTGCACGCGGAACTCGCGCGCGATATCGTCCTCGGACAGCATCCACGCGAGCGCGCGCACGCGCTGCCGATGGCTGGCGCGAAAACGCCCGTCGCGCGTGCATAGCGACGAAGGGCGGCCCGCATGCGGCAGATGGCCATCGACCATGTTGAAGTGCAGGCCGAACGAGAAGCGGCCGCGATTGTGGCGCGCGTAGTCGTACGCCTGCTGCGACGCCGGCCGGCCGGTCATGATGGTGGCGCTGGTCAGCAGCCCGCCTTCGAAACAGGCGATGGTGGCGTCGCAGGTATCGGCATCCCAGCCGAAGTCATCGGCATTGAGGATCAGTTCTCGCATCTGAGGTCTCCCGGTCAACCGCTAAGGGGCCGCATGCGAAAGCGCCGGTCCCGAATCGCGGTCGGCCGGCGGCGCGCCATCGGTGCGGCCCTGAATGATGTCGAGCAGGCGTTGTCCGACCTGCCTGCTCTGGAAGCGGCGCGCGAACGAGAGCGGCGCGGCGGCGCGCATGCGCGCGCGCGTGGCCGCATCGGCGGCCAGCCATTCGCGCAGCCCCTGTTCGGTGCCGTCGACCGTATCGGTCTGCACGATGCCCGCGCCGTCGGCCTCGATCTCGCGCCAGATATTGACCTTGTCCGAGATCAGCACCGGCACGCCGCAACCGAGCGCCTCGACGACGGCCACGCCGAAGTTCTCCTGGTGCGAGGGCAGGCAGAACACCTCGGCGGCATGGAAGGCACCCCACTTCTGCGGGCCGGACAACATGCCGGTCCACACCACGCGCGGCGCGATGCCGACCCGTTCGGCCAGCATCTCCAGTTCCTCGCGCAGCGCCGGCGTGCCGGGGCCGGCGATCACCAGCTGCAGCGCCGGATCGACGTTGGCCACGCGCGCGAAGGCCTCGATCAGCAGATCGCAGCCCTTCTTCTCGTGGATGCGGCCGAAGAACAGCACGATGCGCTTGCCCTCGGTCTGCGGAAAGGCAGCGTGGAAGGCGGCGCGCAGCGTGCCGTCGTCGGCGGGCGGTTGCGCGGTGCCATAGGACGCGATGCGTTCCGTGCAGTGGTACCAGGGAAACGACAGGCGGGCGCGCCGGCGCTCCTCGTCGCAGGTGAACAGCACCGCGGTCGCATGGCGCAGCGCGCGGCGCTCGAACAGCAGCCAGTACGCCAGCTTCTTCAGATGCTTGAGCGGATAGCGGGCCTTGAACCACGGGTCCAGCATGCCGTGGGTGAACACGTAGTACGGCACCTTGCCGCGCAGCACCCGCAGCGCGGCAAGGCTGTGGAATTGCCACAGGCCCTCGATGATCACCGCGTCGTAGCGCGCGCCGTGCTCGCGCAGCCATGGCACCAGGCGCGGGTTGTAGGTGTAGATGCCCTTCGACGGCCCCAGCGCGATCACGTTGAGCTCGCTCTCGCGCACCCATGGCGCGGCGGGGTCGTCGCCGCAGACGACATCGACATGCACGCCGCGTTCGACCAGCGGCATCCGCAACTGGCGCAGGCCCTCGATCGGGCCGCCGCCGGCCGGATTGATCGTCGCGATGATGTGAAGAAGCTTCATGGCCCTGACCGTATCGGCATGCAGCAGGATGGGATGGCGCACCACGGCGGACGGTGCCGCGCCAAGACGCGCCGTGCTGATGGGCGGCGCTCCGTGCCACAAAGCGTAGGCAGCGCGATGGGCAAGCTCTGTTCGCTGGCGCACCCAGCGGACGGGCCGCGGGGCGGCCAGTGGGGCGGCCAACCTCCCGGCCGGCCCCGCTCCGATGGCGGGCGAGCGGAGGGTGGAAGTGGGGGGAAGGCAGGATGGACAAAGGGACGATGGGCCCTGCCTCGCGGCCATCATCCTGATGGTGGAGAACCCACTCATCCATTTGGCGGGCCCCCCGTTCGCGGGGTCCGGCCCGTGTGCACGGCGGGCTCCATGGCGCGATGGGCGGCCGCTGTTTCAGCGCTGTATCGACAGGCCGCGCCGGGCTTGGCCCACTGCGGTCGGAACGTCATCGACGATGAGACGAGTTTCAACGCTGAAACATTATCGGACGAGCGTTGTTTCATTATTGAAACTCGAATGGCCCGATTTATTCTCACCCATTTGGGGAGGCTGGAAACGCTTATGGATCAAGGGTTACCGGATTATGAAAAGCGGTGGTAATCCCATCCTTCCGGGCCCCCCGGAGGTGACTTGATTTCGACTGACTCAACCCATAAGATGCCCTAAACGGATTAAAGATAAATGTTTTGGGGTGGGGATCAGGGTCGGCTATCGGGCCGGCGCACCACAGTGGCCTGGTGATGCCGATACCGACAGACGGGGGGAAAGCCTGAGCCGCTTCGCCGGGAAGTCGCCTGCGATGAGGCAACTGCATTCGCCAGTGTGTTTGCCTGTTTTCCACCCACAGATACGGGGGAAAAAGAAGATGAATGCACTGTTGATTGAAAGCCATCCCTTGCTCCGGCTGGGCCTGCACCAGATGCTGGAGCGCATCGAGGGAATCGATCAGGTCATCGCGATCGATCCCGCCGATGTCTCTCTTCTCGACGGCACCGACGGCGATACCGACCTGATGGTGTTCGGCATGCCGCAGGATGTCGACGCCGGATGGCAACTGCTGACCCAGGTCCGCCGCGTGCTCAACGCACAGCGTGTGCTGCTGTTGTCCGATATGGTTCCGTTGCAGGTTCCCGCTGCCGCCATGGCGCAAGGCGTCTGCGGCTGCCTGCCGAAATCCGCCTCGCTCGCCGTGCTGGAAGCGGCCATTCGGCTGGCGATGGTCGGCGGCTATTTCGTGCGAGGCAATGGCGCCGCCGGCACGCTGTCGTCGTCGCTGCCAGGCGCCGGCTATGGCGGTCCGGTGGTCGCGCCGGCGTCGCTGGGCACGCGCCCCGTGATCGCCGGTACCGCCACCGTGTCGCCGCATCCGGCGATGCCGGCCTCCTCGCGCAGCGGCATCGTGCCGCCGCACGCCGCCGCGGCGGCGCCGCGTCCCGCGCCGGTCGACACCGGCAGCGCGGAAGCGACCTACTACGACGAAGCCGAGATGCTGCAGATCACGCCGCGGCAATACGAGGTGCTGGTGCTGCTGGCACGCGGCCATCCGATCAAGACGGTCAGTCGCATGCTCAATATCTCGGTGGCCACGGTCAAGAGCCACGCGTGTACGCTGTATCAGCGCTTGAAGGTGCGCAACAAGGGCGAGGCGGTTTACACCGCGCTGCAACGCGGCGCCAAGCTCGAATGGGTCAACGGCGACGGCGCGGCGCCGGTGGCGTCGGTCACGCGCATGCCACGGCCGACGAACGAACGCGCGGAGATTGCCGAACTGCCGCTGCAGGCGGGAGGCGGCATGCGCTGACGCGGCGCGGGTTACCAACGAAGGCGGGCCGGAGGATATCCGGCCCGTTTCGTCTGGGTACTGCGGACGCTCGCGCGGGGTGGAACGCTGGCTGCCCTCTCCCCTGCCCCTCTCCCGCAAGCGGGAGAGGGAACACCGACAGCGAGCGCGCGCCACAGGTTGCTGCTCTCTCCTGCACGCGGGAGGGGAACACCAACGGCGAGCGCGCCGCCACGCGTTGCCTCCCTTCCGCAAGCGGGGAGAGGGAGCACCGACAGCAAGCGCGCGGCGCTGGTTCGCTCCCCTCTGCCGCTTGCGGGAGAGCGGTTGGGGGAGGGGCAAGGGCAACCGCACCCCCCCGCGAACCCCTTCCGTTGCCCTGCCCTTCCACGCCGCATCAAATGTGTGACAACGCACCGATACCCAGTGCCTCGGCGGACACGATGGCAGCATCCGGGGGACATGGCCGTGCGCGTGTCCATGTGCAAGTCGCAGTGGGGGGAGGTTGCCATGAAAGCATTGGAACAGCATCAGCAACGCGGTCCACGCAGTGTGCGCCGCGGTCGGTCGGTGGCGGGATTGGTCGCAGCCAGCGCGATGGGTGCGGCGGCGCTGCTGGCCGGTTGCGCGAGTTCGCCTGGCATGTATTTCGACAAGCAGGCGCCGGTCTCCGCGATCGGCCCCGATGCGGTGCCCAAGATCACGCCGATCACGATGGACCTCGTGCGCGAGCTGCGCAACAACTCGCGCCGCGACAACGAGAACGTCGAGGAACTGTTCGCCGCGCCGCAGCCGTACCGCGTCGGCCCGGGCGACATCATCTCGGTCGTCGTTTGGGATCACCCCGAGCTCGTGTTCCCGACCCAGACCTACAGCATCGGCCAGGCCTACGAACTGCCGAGCACCGGCGGCAGCCCCAACGTGCCGGGCTATGTGGTCAGCCCGCACGGCGACATCCAGTTTCCGTATGCCGGCGTGATGAAGGTCGGCGGCAAGACCGCCAACGAGGTGCGCGATCAGATCGCCAAGGCGCTGTCGCGCGTGGTGCGCGATCCGCAGATGACGGTGCGCGTGCTGGCCTTCCGCAGCCAGCGCGTCTATGTCGACGGCGAGGTCAAGACACCGGGCATGCTGCCGATCGACGACGCGCCGATGACGCTGGTCGAGGCGCTGAACCGCGCCGGCGGCGTGCTGACGCAGACCGGCGACAGCAGCCGCATCCGCGTGACGCGCGGCGAGCGCAGCTGGTACATCAACATGCCGGCGCTGCTGGCCAAGGGCGTCGACCCGTCGCGCATCCTGCTGCGCAATGGCGACATCGTGCGCGTCGAACAGCGCGAGGACAGCAAGGTGTTCGTGACCGGCGAAGTGCTGCGTCCCACCGCGCTGCTGATGCGCAACGGCCGCATGACGCTGAACGAGGCCCTCGGCGATGCCGGCGGCGTCAATCCGAGCTCGGCCAGCGCCGACCAGATCTACGTGATTCGCAAGACCACCGCCGGGGAAGAGCCGAAGGTGTTCCATCTCGACGGCAGCTCGCCGGTGGCGCTGGCCATCGCCGAAGGGTTCGAGCTCGAGCCGAAGGACGTCGTCTACGTCGACGCGCGCGAACTGGTGCGCTGGAGCCGCGTCATCAACCTGCTGATCCCGTCGACCCAGCCGGTGATCGGCACGGCCGGCGTGGTCCGATAGGCGGGCGCGATGATCCGAACCATATTGGTGGTCTGCATCGGCAATACCTGTCGCAGTCCGATGGCGGAAGCCCTGCTGCGGCAGGCGCTGCCAACGTGCGAGGTGGCCTCCGCGGGACTGGCACCGCCGGTCGGCGCGGCAGCGCATCCGTGCGCGATCGCGCTGATGGCCACCGAAGGGCATGAACTGCGCGGGCACCGTGCCCGCGCCGTCGATGCGCAACTGGTGGAGTGGGCCGATCTGGTGCTGGTGATGGACCTCGAGCAGCGCGACGAGGTCGAGCGCCGGTTTCCGGACGCACGCGGCCGCGTCTATCGCATCGGCGAATTCATCGCGGCCGATGTGCCCGATCCCTTCGGCGGTTCGCACAGCATGTTCACCATCGCACTCGGCTTGATCAAGACGGGCATCGAATCCTGGTCGGCACGCATAAGAGCCATTGCGCCGGCCGAATGTCACGGGGAGGCATCATGAACAGCAACAACATCCGGAGCACCCACTCCGAGCGCGCGGACGAGCGCGATGGCATGGTCGATCTGACATCCTGGTTCGACGTGCTGGCGCGATACCGGTGGACCTTCCTGACGGTGGCGGGCCTGGTCATCGCGCTCGGGACGATCTACGCGCTGATCGCGCGCCCCGTCTATCGCGCCGACATCATGGTGCAGGTGGAGGAAAGCACCAACACCACGGCGGCGACCAACCGCGTGGCCGCGCAGATCTCGCCGGTAATCGAGGTCAAGTCGGCCGCCTCCGCCGAGATCGAGCTGCTGCAATCGCGCATGGTGGTCGGGCGCGCGGTCGACAACCTGATGCTGAACGTCGAGGCGTCGCCGCGCTACTTCCCGATCATCGGCCGCGCGATCGCGCAGAACAACAGCGAGCTGTCGCGGCCGGGGCTGTTCGGCTGGGGCGGCTTCGCCTGGGGCAGCGAATCGATCGCCGTCAGCGAGCTGACGGTGCCGGCCGAGATGGACGAACGCAAGATCACGGTCACCGCGCTCGGCAAGGGCGAATACCGCGTCAGCTTCGACAGCGATCCGGCCCGCGCCAACGGCAAGGTCGGCGAGCCGCTGACCGTCAAGACCGCCTACGGCCCGGTCAACCTGACGATCAGCAAGCTCGACGGCCGTCCCGGCGCGCAGTTCGCACTGCGCCATCTGCCGCGCCTGGCCGCGATCGCCCGCCTGCAGCAGCAGCTTCACATCATGGAGCGCGGCAAGCAGAGCGGCGTGATCGGCGTCACGCTCGAAGGCGATTCGCCGCAGCTGACCGCGGCGATCCTCAACGAGATCGGCATGGAGTACGTCGAGCAGAACGTGCGCCGCAAGGCCGCGGAAGCGGAGAAGTCGCTCGAATTCCTGCAGGGCCAGATGCCGCAGCTGCGCCAGCAGGTGGAGGCCGCCGAATCGCGCTATAACGCGATGCGCAACCAGCGCGGCACGGTGGACCTGAGCGAGGAATCGAAGCTGATCCTGGCGCAGTCGGTGCAGATCCAGACCCGCTTGCAGGAGCTGAAGCAGAAGCGGCAGGAACTGGCGATGCGCTTCGTCGGCGATCACCCCAGCATCACCGCGATCGACGGCCAGATCGAGAGCCTGACCGCACAGCTGAACGGCGTCACCGGCCGCATCCAGCGCCTGCCCGATGTCGAGCAGAACGTGCTGCGGCTGATGCGCGATGTCAAGGTCAACACCGAGCTCTATCAGGCGCTGCTCAACGACGTGCAGCAGCTCAAGCTGATGAAGGCGAGCAAGGTCGGCACCGCACGCCTGGTCGACCCGGCCAACGTGCCGCTCAAGCCGGTGCGGCCGAACCGCCCGCTGATCGTCGCGGTGGCGGTGGGCCTGGGCGTGCTGGCCGGCCTGCTGATGGTGGTGGTGCGCCGCTCGCTCGACGGCGGGCTGACCGATGCCGACGAGATCGAGCAGCAGACCGGCCTGACGGTCTACGCCACGATCCCGCTGAGCCAGCAGCAGACCCGCAAGTTCGGCGGCGCCAAGCCGCTGCCAGGCCTGCTCGCGCTGCAGGAGCCGGAGGACCCGGCGATGGAGAGCCTGCGCAGCTTCCGCACCGCGCTGCAGTTCGCGCTGGTCGGCAGCCGCAACCGCATCGTGGTGATCACGGGCCCCGCGCCGGGCGTCGGCAAGTCGTTCATCGCCGCGAACTTCGCCGCGATCCTCGGCGCGGGCGGCAAGCGCGTCGCGCTGGTCGACGCCGACCTGCGCCGCGGCGGGCTGAACCACCGCTTCGGCTCGCGCCGCTCGCCGGGCCTGAGCGACGTGCTGCTCGGCACGCCGCTGGACAAGGTGGTGCAGCGCCAGGTCGCGCCGGGGCTGGACTTCATCCCGACCGGGGCGCAGGCGCCGCAGCCGGCCGACATGCTGAACAGCCCCGGCATGGAGGCGCTGATCGATGAACTGAAGGCGCGCTACGACGTGGTGCTGATCGATTCGCCGCCGGTGCTGGCGGCGGCCGATGCCGGCATCCTGGCCAGCCGCGCGGGCGCGGTATTCCTGGTGGCGCGCGCCGATGTCACCACCGCCAGCGAGCTGCAGGCGACCGACAAGGCGATCCGCCATGCCGGCGGCGACGTCAAGGGCGTGCTGTTCAACGGCCTGCACGTCGAGGGCCGCTGGTACCGCTCGCACTACCACTTCGGCAAGTATCGCTATATGAACCAGTACAGCGCGATCAAGGCCAAGCGCGCCTGATACCGGCAGCTTTGACCCTACCGTCGTATCGGCACCGATCCCCGCCGCGCGCGGGGATCGGCGTTTTGTAGGACAGCGGGCGCGCGCCGCGTAGGAAGCCGCTGTCGGTCTTTTTGCCATTTGTAAGGAGTTGTTGGAACGCGGAAACGGCGACGGCCGCTTGCCATCAAAAATCGAGCAAGCGGCAGCATCCTCCGGGCGTGCGCCGCCACCGTCGTCCCCGCGGCCTGCACGGCCGCGGGCTTCGTTCGATAACAACTCACGAGGTCTGATATGTCCCGAAACCTGACTGTGCGCACCCGAACCGCCCTGGCGGCGCTGGCCGCGGGTCTGATCAGCGCAACTGCCTTTGCCCAGACGCCGATGGCGCCTTCCACCGGCACCGGTGCCGACACCAGCGTTGGCGCGGGTGCCGCCGCCGGCGGTGCGGGTGTCGGCGCGGGTGCTGGTGCCAGTGTTGGCGCCGGCGCTGGTGCCGGCACGATGGCCCCCGCCGGAGCCTCGACCATGCCGACGACCGGCCCCGCCCCCGGCAGCGTTCCGGCCGGCATGGTGGCCGTTCCTCACGGGCCTGGTGTCTACCAGCTCCAGCCGAAGCTGGACCCGCTGGTCGAGCGGCGCATGGCGCGCGCCGAGGCACGCGGTGAGTACCGCGCGCGCAAGTCCGAAGCGCGGCAGGAATACCGGCAGGAAGTGAACGCCGCAAAGCAGGAGCGCAAGGCGGAAATGCGCGAGGCCAACGAAGAGGCCAAGCGCGAACTGACGACGCCGCCGGCGCGCTGATGCGCTGATGCGCTGAGACGCTGAGACGCTGAGACGCTGAGACGCTGACGCAGCGTAGGGCCGCCCCGGGCGCTGGACGACGCCGCGGCGTTAGTCCAGCATCCGGGATGCGGCTCGCGCGGTCGGCGTCGTGGCCGGTGCGATGCCGGTGGAAGCGGCCCGCGAAGAAGCCGGCGCCGCTTCCATTGGCGCACTCGATGCATCCAGCAAATCCAGCGCCGCCAGATGCCGCATCAGGCCAGCGGCGAATTGCGCGCGGCTCTCCGCCAGGAACAGCGAATGGTCCAGCCGCGGCAGCACGTGGACCCGAATGCCGCTCAACTGGGCCAGCGCCTCCAGATGCCGGCCGAAGCGCGAGCGCGCTTCCTCCAGGCCGATATCCCCCGCCCCATACAGCAGGTCGACGCGCACGCCGCGGCGTTGCAGGATGTGCATCGCGTCGCGCGCCCAGGTGTCCGGATCGTTCGCGCCGAGCTTGGCGCCGGCATTCGCACGGCCGGTAAATAGCCGGCGCGCCAGCGCCGCGGCATGCGGCCATGGATCGATCTCGCCGCGCAGCAGCCGCAGCCATTGCGCGGGATTGCGCGCCGCCGCCAGATAGACGCGTGTCGATTGCAGTTGCGCATCGGCGTCATCGTCGCCGTCCCGGCTGTCCCAGCGGAATTTCAGCAGATTGGCGAGCACCAGCCCGTCGATCGGTGCCCCGGCCAGCGCGGCCTGCAGCGCGATGAAGCCGCCCGAGCAAACCCCGCCGACGACCACGCGCCGATATCCGCGTGCCCTCAGCCACGCCACCGCCGCCGCGACATCGCGCCCCGGTTGTTCGCCGTAGAGCGCCGCAATGCGCATCGTGCGCGCCGCCAGCGGACTGTCGCCGAGCGCCGATACGTCAAGCCGCAATGCCGCCACGCCGGCATCGGCGAGCTGGCGCGACAGCGTGACGAACAGCCGGCAGTCGCCGACATGGTGGTTGCCGCCTGTGTTCGGAAACAGCACCGCGGTGCGGGTCGCATTGCCGCCATCGTCGGGCGCGCACAGCACGCCGAACTGACGGCCGCCATCGAGCCACACCGGCTGCTCCACCGCGCCCGCGACCCGCAGCACCGCATCGCCGTCGACATGGCACGACGGCTGCCCACGGCGCGCGACCGATGCGGCCGGACCCAGCCATTGCGCGACCTGCTGCCACGCCTGCTCGGGCACGCTGCTGTGCTCGGCCGAACGCATCATCGCGGGATACTCGTCGAAGTCGAGCCGCGTCACCTGCGCGCCCTGCGCACGGTAGCGGCCCGCCAGCGCGGCGACCGGCGAACCGGGCCCGGGCCACGCATCGAGCAGCAGCATGCGCGGCGCGGGACAGACCGCGCGGCGCTCGAGCCGCAGGCTCTCGAGCAAGGCCACCGCATCCGAAGGCAGCCGATAGCCCAGCACCTCGCAGGAACCGTCGCCCGGCGGCGCGACCGGGATATCGGGGATCGCGTTATTGCACCAGCTGCGCTGCAGCGCGCGCAGCTCCCGCAGATAGCTGCGGCCCGTCACCGGAGGCGCCAGCAGGACCAGTCCATCGGCACGCTGGCCGCCGTCGGCGGCCATTGCCTCGGCGGCCAGCACCGCCAGCGTCGCGCCCAGGCGCAGGCCGCACAGCACCACGCGTTCGGCGCCGGTATGCGCGCGCAGCGTCTGCGCCGCACGCACGATGCTGTGCGCACAGGCGCTGAGCCGATCGGGACCGTCCTCGGTCCCCGCGGAATCGCCACAGCCGGGATAGTCGAAGCGCAGCACCGGCATGCCGGCGCTGGCGAGGTCGTCGGCCAGATGCCGCCACGCGCGATGCGACCACATCGCTTCGTGACCCCAAGGCGCGCACAACACCACGCCGGTTGCGCCAGGGCCTGGATGCAGCCAGCCGACGCAGTGGTCGAACGCCACTCGCTTCATCGGTCTTCCCCCGGATGCCGAGAAGGCGCGCGGACAAGAGCCCGCGCGTGCCTGCTCGAAACGTTCCTACTGCCTCCGCAATCCTGCCCGAGACCTACGCAGAAACGGGTACGCTGCCCGCTTCACGCCTTGCCCGCTTCACGCCTTGCCCGCTTCACGCCTTGCCCGCTTCACGCCTTGCCCGCTTCACGCCTTGCCCGCTTCACGCCTTGCCCGCTTCACGCCTTGCCCGCGGCGGCCGCCACCGGACGTTCGAGGGCACGGGCCGCCGGTGTTGCAGGCGGCAGCGGCATGCCCAGATACGGATTGATGGTGGCAAAGTCCGCGCGGTTGCTGCGACGCTGCGCGACGCCGTTGATGATGCCTCCCGCGATGCGCGCATCGGCGCGCGACAGTCGCTTGAGCGTGTCGTCGACCTGGCCGGGCAGCGTCACGTCGGCGCGCATCACCAGCAGCGTCGAGCCGGCCAGGCTGGCGATCAGCATCGCGTCGGCGACCGACAGCACCGGCGGCGTATCGACGATGACCAGGTCGAAGCGCTCCTTGCACTGCTGCAGCGCGTCCTTCAGCGTCGGCAGCATCAACAGTTCCGACGGATTGGCCGGCGTCGCGCCGGCACCGAGGATGCACAGGCCCGCGACCACGGTCGGCTGCACCGCCGCGCCGACCGGAATGCGGCCGGCCAGCACATCGGACAGGCCCGGCTCGGCGGCCTGGCCAAACCACGTCGCAACCTTGCCGCGCCGCATGTCGGCGTCGATCAGCAGCACGCGTTGCCCGGCCTCGGCGAACAGCACCGCGAGATTGACCGCGGCGAAGGTCTTGCCCGCACCGGGCGCGGGGCTGGTGATCGCCAGCACGCCATCGGGCGCGCCGCGCAGGCCGAAGTACAGCGAGGCGCGCACGCTGCGCAAGCCTTCGACCGCCAAGGCATGCGGCGAGCGGCGGGCCAGCAGGAAGCGGTCGTGCAGCCCGTTGCCGTTGCGAGCGCCGGCCTGCGGGTCGGC
>NZ_AMPR02000449.1:0-18406 GCF_000307735.3 Cupriavidus sp. HPC(L)
CTTGCGCACCGTGACGGTGCGCGGTGCTGCGCCGCGGCGAGCCGGCGCCATGCGGCCGAGGTCCTGCGGCTGGTTTTCCTTCAGCCGGGCCGGGCCCGGGCGCCAGACCACCAGCAGCTTGCCGATGTGCTGGATCGGGGCGGCGCCAAGTTCATCGCAAATGGCTTCGTAGATGGCGATGCGGGTGTCGCGCTCGTCGCCGAACACGCGGATCTTGATCAGATCGTGGGCCGCGAGGCTGCGGTCGATCTCGGCCAGGACGGCGCGGGTCAGGCCCTCGGCGCCGATCATCACGACCGGGTTCAGGCCGTGGGCACGGGAGCGGAGTTCGGAGCGCTGGGCGGGATTCAATTGAAGGGCAGGCATAGTCAGGCAGGAAAGGGGCGACGCCGGTAAAGGCGCTGGAAGGGCGGCCGGTAGGGCCTCTTACGTCGCAAGGGCGTCGCAACGGCGCGTATTATCCGTCAAACCGTCATGGTCTGGCGGCGAAATCACGAGAAATGGCCAAGAACAAGTTCAGGCAGTCGTGGCTGCACGACCATATCAACGATCCCTACGTCAAGCTGGCGCAGCGCGAAGGCTATCGCGCGCGCGCGGCCTACAAGCTCAAGGAGATCGACGAACAGGACAAGCTGATCCAGCCGGGCCAGGTCATCGTCGACCTGGGCGCGGCGCCGGGCAGCTGGAGCCAGTATGTCCGCAACAAGCTGGCCGCCTCGCCGCGCGCGCGCGAAGGCCATATCGACGGGGCGGTGGTCGCGATCGACCTGCTGCCGATGGAGCCGGTCGCCGATGTGACCTTCATCCAGGGCGACTTCCGCGACGAGGAGGTGTTCCGGCAGCTCGAGACGATCGTGCTGGAGGCCTCCGGCGGCAACAAGATCGACCTTGTTTTGTCCGACATGGCCCCCAATTTGTCCGGTGTGGCCTCGGCCGATGCGGCGCGCATCGAATATCTGTGCGACCTGGCGCTCGAATTCGCCCAGGCCCATCTGAAACCCGACGGCGCGTTGCTGGTAAAGTGCTTCCACGGCAGCGGCTACAGCCAGATCGTCGAAAAGTTCAAGCGCCAGTTCAAGGTGGTGGCCAAGCGCAAGCCGAAGGCCTCGCGGGACAAGTCCTCCGAAACCTTCATTCTTGGACGCCACCTGAAGTTGCCGGGTTGAAGCCTGGGCACGGTCATGGCGCGCGACCGGGCACCATTCGGACCATTGCCGGTCTGACTGTCGTCCCGCATTGGCCTACGGGCAATCGGCCGCTAGCGCTATCACTATTGGCCCGATAGGGACGCTTTTCGCCCCCCGGGGCGGCGCTGCATTACAATGCAATGCAGCTATCGTTGGCAAGGCAATCGCAAAGGAGTTCGGCCTTGAATAACAACCTGTTTCAAAAGGCGGCAATCTGGCTCGTGATCGCGCTGGTGTTGTTTACCGTCTTCAAGCAGTTCGACAAGCCCCGTGCGCAGGAAAGCGTCACCTACTCCCAGTTCATGGATGACGCCAAGAACGGCAAGGTGAGCCGCGTCGACGTACAGGGCCGGAACCTCGTGGTGACGCCCAAGGAAGGGCAGAAATACACCATCATCTCGCCGGGCGACATCTGGATGGTCGGCGACCTGATGAAATACGGCGTCCAGGTGACTGGCAAGGCCGATGACGAGCCGAATGTGCTGGTCCAGGCCCTGTACTACCTCGGACCGACCCTGCTGATCATCGTGTTCTGGTTCTACATGATGCGGCAGATGCAGGGTGGCGGCAAAGGCGGCGCCTTCTCGTTCGGCAAGTCGCGTGCGCGGCTGATCGACGAGAACCAGAACGCGGTCACCTTCCAGGACGTCGCCGGTTGCGACGAGGCCAAGGAAGAGGTGGTCGAGCTGGTCGACTTCCTGAAGGACCCGCAGAAGTTCCAGAAGCTGGGCGGGCGCATTCCGCGCGGCGTGCTGCTGGTTGGCCCTCCGGGTACCGGCAAGACGCTGCTGGCGCGCGCGATCGCCGGCGAGGCCAAGGTGCCGTTCTTCAGCATCTCGGGTTCGGACTTCGTCGAAATGTTCGTCGGCGTCGGCGCGGCCCGCGTGCGCGACATGTTCGAGAACGCCAAGAAGCAGGCCCCCTGCATCGTGTTCATCGATGAAATCGACGCTGTCGGCCGCCATCGCGGCGCCGGCATGGGCGGCGGCAACGACGAGCGCGAGCAGACGCTGAACCAGATGCTGGTCGAGATGGACGGCTTCGAGGCCAACTCGGGCGTGATCGTGATCGCCGCGACCAACCGTGCCGATGTCCTGGACAAGGCGCTGCTGCGTCCGGGCCGTTTCGACCGCCAGGTCTTCGTCGGCCTGCCGGACATCCGCGGCCGCGAGCAGATCCTGAAGGTCCATATGCGCAAGGTGCCGATCGGCAACGATGTCGACGCGTCGGTGATCGCGCGCGGCACGCCGGGCTTCTCCGGTGCCGACCTGGCCAACCTGGTCAACGAGGCCGCGCTGTTCGCCGCCCGCCGCAACAAGCGCGTGGTCGACATGCAGGACTTCGAGGACGCCAAGGACAAGATCTACATGGGTCCGGAGCGCAAGTCGACGGTGATGCGCGAAGAGGAACGCAAGGCGACCGCGTACCACGAGTCGGGCCATGCGGTGGTGGCCAAGCTGCTGCCCAAGGCCGACCCGGTGCACAAGGTCACCATCATGCCGCGTGGCTGGGCGCTGGGCGTGACCTGGCAGCTGCCGGAGCATGACAAGTACTCGAAGTACAAGGACAACATGCTGGACGAGATCGCCATTCTGTTCGGCGGTCGCGCCGCGGAAGAGGTGTTCCTCAATGCGATGAGCACCGGCGCGTCCAACGACTTCGAGCGCGCCACCAAGATCGCGCGCGACATGGTGACCCGCTTCGGCATGAGCGACACGCTGGGCACGATGGTCTATGTCGACACCGAGCAGGAAGGCCTGTTCGGCAAGATGTCGTCCAAGTCGGTGTCGGAAGTCACGCAGCAGAAGGTCGACGGCGAGATCCGCCGCATCCTCGACGAACAGTACGCGCTGGCCAAGCGCCTGCTCGAGGAGAATCGCGACAAGGTCGAGGCGATGACCGCCGCGCTGATGGAATGGGAAACCATCGATGCCGACCAGGTCAACGACATCATGGCCGGCAAGCCGCCGCGTCCTCCGCGCGGCATGCCGGGCGCCAGCGGTGGCGGCACGCCGCCGTCCGGTGGCTCGCCCGTGACGCCGTCGAACGCGCCCGCCGCGGCCTGATTCGGGACCTGCGTTCAGAGGATGATGGCAGTGCGGCGCGTCGCGCGCTGAGTTCCGCAAAGCCGGTGCCCCAGGGCACCGGCTTTTTTCGTCCCGACTTCCCGCACCAGCGACCTGGTCTTACTTCCCCGCATATTCAGGACTGCAACTTGTCGACCTCGTATTTCCAGTGCGGGCGCTATCGCTTTGCACGCGACCGCCGCCCGCTGGTCATGGGCATCCTCAACGTGACGCCCGACTCGTTCTCCGATGGCGGCCAGCATGCGAGCCGCGACGCGGCGCTGCGGCATGCCGAGCAGATGATCGCCGAGGGCGTCGACATCATCGATATCGGCGGCGAATCGAGCCGGCCCGGCTCGGCGTCGTTGCCGCTGGACCAGGAGCTGGCCCGCGTGCTGCCCGTCGTCGAGGCGCTGCGCGACTGCGGCAAGCCGCTGTCGATCGATACCTACAAGCCCGAGACGATGCGCGCGGCGCTGGCGGCCGGCGCGGACCTGATCAATGACATCTGGGGCCTGCGCATGCCGGGGGCGATCGAGGCGGTCGCGCAAGCGGGGCAGGGTGGGCAGGCGGGCCTGTGCGTGATGCACATGCAGCGCGACCCGCAGACGATGCAGGAAGCCCCCCACTACGACGACGTGGTCGGCGAGGTCCGCGACTTCCTGCGGCAGCGCGTCGATGCGCTGCGCGCGGCCGGCGTCGACGACAGCCGCATCGTGCTCGATCCGGGCTTTGGCTTCGGCAAGACGGCGGATCACAATCTGCGCCTGCTCGGCGAGCTGCCGCACCTGGCCGTCGACGGATTGCCGCTGCTGGCCGGCCTGTCGCGCAAGTCGACGCTGGGCGCCATTCTTGGCGGACGGCCGCCGCAGCAGCGCGTCGCGGCCAGCATCGCCGCCGCTGTGTGCGCGGCCGAACGCGGCGCCTATATCGTGCGCGTGCACGATGTGCAGGCATCGGTCGATGCGATCAAGACCTGGTGGGCTGTGCGGCAGCAGCGAGCCGATGCCGCGGCCTGATGCCGCCACGGCGATCCCGGCGTCCAGTCACGGCCCCCATAACTGACAACCCAAACACTTCGAACCCGAATCAGAACAGGGAGAACGATCGGATGACACGTAAATACTTCGGCACCGATGGCGTGCGCGGCCGGGTCGGCGAGGCGCCGATCACGCCGGACTTCGTGATGCGGCTCGGCTATGCGGCGGGGCGCGTGCTGGCGCTTGGCCAGCCGAGCACGCAGGGCAAGCCCACGGTGCTGATCGGCAAGGACACGCGGATCTCCGGCTATATGCTGGAAGCCGCGCTGGAAGCGGGCTTTACCGCGGCCGGCGTCCATGTGCTGCTGACCGGCCCGCTGCCGACGCCCGGTGTGGCCTATCTGACCCGCGCGCTGCGGCTGGCCGCCGGCGTGGTGATCTCGGCCAGCCACAATCCGTACCACGACAACGGCATCAAGTTCTTCTCGGCCACCGGCGACAAGTTGCCGGACGAGGTCGAACTGGCGATCGAGGCCGAGCTCGAGGCGCCGATGCATTGCGTGCCGTCCGACCAGCTGGGGCGCGCGCGCCGGATCGACGACGCGGCGGGCCGCTACATCGAGTTCTGCAAGAGCACCTTCCCGTACGACCGCGACCTGCATGGCCTGAAGCTGGTGGTCGACTGCGCGCATGGCGCCGCCTACCACATCGCCCCGCACGTGTTCCACGAGCTGGGTGCCGACGTGGTGTCGATCGGCAACCAGCCCAATGGCCGCAATATCAACGACGGCTATGGCGCCACCGCGCCCGACAAGCTGGTCGAGGCGGTCAAGGCCCACGGCGCGGACCTCGGGCTGGCCTTCGACGGCGATGCCGACCGCCTGCAGGTGGTCGACGCCGACGGCAGGCTCTACAACGGCGACGAGCTGCTGTATGCGATCGTGCAGGACCGCGTCGCCTGTGGACACAGCGTTCCCGGCGTGGTCGGCACGCTGATGACCAATATGGCGGTCGAACTGGCGCTGCAACGCCAGGGCGTCGAGTTCGTGCGCGCCAAGGTCGGCGACCGCTATGTGCTGGAGGAACTGGGCAAGCGCGGCTGGACGCTGGGCGGCGAGGGCTCCGGCCATCTGCTATGCCTGGATCGGCACTCGACCGGCGACGGCATCGTCTCCGCGCTGCAGGTGCTGGCGGCGCTGCGCCGCAGCGGCAAGACCCTGGCGCAGCTGCTGGACGGCGTGTCGCTGTTCCCGCAGACGCTGATCAATGTGCGGGTGCAGAAGGGTTTCGACTGGCAGAACCATGCCGGCCTGCAGGCGGCCCGCGCCGAGATCGAGCCCGCGCTGGCCGGCAAGGGCCGGGTGCTGATCCGTGCTTCCGGTACCGAGCCGGTGGTCCGGGTGATGGTCGAGGCCGAACAGGCCGAGACCGCCGAGCAGGCGGCCCGCAAGCTGGCCGACGCGCTGGCAACCTGATCCAGCACAAGGCGCCAGCCCACCTTGAACGCCGGGCTCCGGCCGGGCGTTTTCCTTTGTCGCGCCGCAGCCGAGGGCCGATCGGTGCCTTCCATGCCTGCTTGAGTGCGTGCGGAAATGTCCGCTTAAATGTCCCTTCAGAGAAATTTTCGCGATGTCACGGAACTGTCATAGTGGCCGCATAAAGTTCGGGATGTCAAAAAACTGACATTCCCAACCATGTTCTCTGGAGGACATATGAAGCTGGTCAAGACTGCCGTTGCGGGCATCGTATCGATGGTGGTAGCGGGCTCCGCATTCGCGGCAGAAATTACCGGTGCAGGCGCTTCTTTCCCGGCGCCCGTCTATTCCAAGTGGGCCGACGCATACCAAAAAGCCACGGGTAACAAGGTCAACTATCAATCGATCGGATCGTCGGGCGGCATCAAGCAGATCAACGCCAAGACGGTCGATTTCGGCGCTTCCGACGCCCCGCTGAAGGACGAGGAACTGGCCAAGCAAGGCCTGGTGCAGTTCCCGACCGTGATCGGCGGCGTGGTGCCGGTGATCAATCTGCAAGGCATCAAGCCGGGCGACCTGACCATCACGGGCGAAGTGCTGGCAGACATCTACCTGGGCAAGATCAAGAAGTGGGACGATCCGGCCATCAAGGCGCTGAACCCGAACGCCAAGCTGCCGAGCCAGGACATCCTGCCGGTGCGCCGCGCCGACGGCTCGGGCACCACCTTCATCTTCACCAACTATCTGTCGAAGGTCAGCGCCGACTGGAAGGGCTCGGTGGGCGAGGGCACCACGGTCAACTGGCCGGGTGGCGGCACGGGCGGCAAGGGCAACGAGGGCGTGGCCGCCTTCGTGCAGCGTCTGAACGGCGCGATCGGCTATGTCGAGTACGCCTACGCCAAGCAGAACAAGATGACGCACGTGAAGATGAAGAACGCCGCTGGCGCGGTGGTCTCGCCGAGCGATGACGCGTTCAAGGCCGCAGCGGCCGGCGCCGACTGGAGCAAGTCGTACTACCAGATCCTGACCAACCAGCAGGGCAAGGAAGCCTGGCCGATCGCCGGCGCGACCTTCATCCTGGTGCACAAGAACCAGGAAAAGCCGGCGCAGGGCGCGGAAGTGCTGAAGTTCTTCGACTGGGCCTACAAGAGCGGCGCCAGCATGGCGAGCGAACTGGACTACGTGCCGATGCCCGAGTCGGTCGTCAACCAGATCCGCGCGACCTGGAAGAACAGCATCAAGGACGCGTCGGGCAAGGGCCTGTACTGATCGTCAGCTGACCTGATGGGAGGGCGCAACCGGCCTTCCCCCCGGCCCCTCTCCCGCAGGCGGGAGAGGGGAGCCAAACCGAGTACTCCTGAACATGGCGACCACGTCCGATCTTCCCGCCGTACGCGCACCCGGCCGCACCGGTGACATCCTGTTCGGTGGCCTGACGCGCGGCGCCGCCATCATCACGCTGATGCTGCTGGGCGGCATCATCGTCTCGCTTGCCATCAGCGCCTGGCCTTCGATCCAGGCCTTCGGCCTCAAATTCCTGTGGACCGCGCAATGGGATCCCCCCGCGGACGTCTATGGCGCGCTGGTGCCGATCTACGGCACCATCGTGACCTCGCTGATCGCGCTGATCATCGCGGTGCCGGTCAGCTTCGGCATCGCGCTGTTCCTGACCGAACTGTCGCCCGTCTGGCTGCGCCGCCCGCTCGGCACCGCGATCGAGCTGCTGGCCGCGGTGCCGTCGATCGTCTACGGCATGTGGGGCCTGCTGGTCTTCGCCCCGCTGTTCGGCGAATACTTCCAGAAGCCGCTGGCCGCCACCGTGGGCCAGCTGCCGCTGATCGGCCCGCTGTTCCAGGGCGCGCCGCTGGGCATCGGCCTGCTGTGCGCGGGCGTGATCCTGGCGATCATGATCATCCCGTATATCGCCTCGGTGATGCGCGACGTGTTCGAGGTCACCCCGGTGCTGCTGAAGGAGTCCGCCTACGGCGTGGGCTGCACCACCTGGGAGGTGATGTGGAACGTCGTGCTGCCCTATACCCGCGCCGGCGTGATCGGCGGCGTGATGCTCGGCCTGGGCCGCGCGCTGGGCGAGACCATGGCGGTCACCTTCGTGATCGGCAACACCAACCTGCTGGACAACGCCTCGCTGTTCTCGCCGGGCAACAGCATCACCTCCGCGCTGGCGAACGAGTTCGCCGAGGCCGGCCCGGGGCTGCATACCGCCGCGCTGATGGAGCTGGGCCTGATCCTGTTCTTCATCACCTTCGTGGTGCTGGCGCTGTCCAAACTGCTGCTGCTGCGCCTGTCGCGCAATGAGGGCAAGAAATGAATTCGACCAGCCAAGCCACCATGTCGGCCTCGTCGACCTCGTCGATCCCGGCGGTCCATGCCGATGCCAACGAGGTCCGTGAACGCCTGCAGGCGCGGCGCAAGCGCGTCAACGTCTACGCGCTGGCCGCCTCGCTGGCCGCGATGACCTTCGGCCTGTTCTGGCTCGCGTGGATCCTGTGGACCACGATCTCGCTGGGCATCGGCGGGCTGTCGATCGACCTGTTCACGCAGATGACGCCGGCACCGAACACCGCCGGCGGCGGCCTTGCCAACGCCATCTTCGGCAGCTTCGTGATGGTGGGCCTGGCCACCGTGCTGGGCACGCCGCTGGGCATCCTGGCCGGCATCTACCTGGCCGAGTATGGCCAGAAGTCGCCGCTGGCCAGCTTCATCCGCTTCATCAACGACATCCTGCTGTCGGCGCCGTCGATCGTGATCG
The DNA here is from genome assembly GCF_000307735.3 of Cupriavidus sp. HPC(L). Lineage (NCBI taxonomy): Bacteria > Pseudomonadati > Pseudomonadota > Betaproteobacteria > Burkholderiales > Burkholderiaceae > Cupriavidus > Cupriavidus sp. HPC(L). The sequence goes on from NZ_AMPR02000449.1 coordinate 8,479, forward strand.
GCCTGTTCGTCTACGCGCTGGTGGTGGCCCGGATGGGGCATTTCTCGGCCTGGGCCGGCATCTGCTCGCTGGCGCTGCTGCAGATCCCGATCGTCGTGCGCACCACCGAGAACATGCTGAACCTGGTGCCCAATGCGCTGCGCGAGGCCGCCTTCGCGCTCGGCACGCCGAAATGGAAGATGGTGCTGTCGATCACGGTCAAGGCCTCCTACGCGGGCATCATCACCGGCGTGCTGCTGGCGGTGGCCCGGATCGCCGGCGAAACCGCGCCGCTGCTGTTCACCGCGCTGTCGAACCAGTTCTGGAGCACGGATCTGAACAAGCCGATGGCCAACCTGCCGGTGACGATCTTCCGCTTCGCGATGAGCCCGTTCACCGAATGGCAGCAGCTGGCATGGGCCGGCGTGTTCCTGATCACGATCGGCGTCCTGGCGCTGAACATCCTGGCGCGCGTGCTCTTCAAGAAGAGCCAGTGAGCGACCGGCAGACAGCAAAGCGAACCGCAAGCAGCACGCGAAACCACGAATCTACCTGCGAGACCCAGCATGACTTCGACCGTCATCGACATCCCCGACAGCGTCCGCGCCAAGATCGACGTGCGCAACCTGAACTTCTACTACGGACAGTTCCACGCGCTGAAGAACATCAACATGTCGATCCCGGACCGCAAGGTCACGGCCTTCATCGGCCCCTCGGGCTGCGGCAAATCGACCCTGCTGCGTACCCTGAACAAGATGTACGCGCTCTATCCCGAGCAGCGCGCCGAGGGCGAGATCAACATGGACGGCGAGAACCTGCTGACCAGCCGCAAGGACATCGCGCTGCTGCGCGCCAAGGTCGGCATGGTGTTCCAGAAGCCGACGCCGTTCCCGATGTCGATCTACGACAACATCGCCTTCGGCGTGCGGCTGTTCGAGAAACTGTCGCGCTCGGAGATGGACGACCGCGTCGAGTGGGCGCTGTCGAAGGCCGCGCTGTGGAACGAGGCCAAGGACAAGCTGCACCAGTCGGGCTACAGCCTGTCCGGCGGCCAGCAGCAGCGGCTGTGCATCGCGCGCGGCATCGCGATCCGCCCCGAGGTGCTGCTGCTCGACGAGCCGTGCTCGGCGCTGGACCCGATCTCGACCGGCCGCATCGAGGAACTGATCGCGGAACTGAAGGACGAGTACACCGTGGTGATCGTGACCCATAATATGCAGCAGGCCGCGCGTTGCTCGGATTTCACCGCCTACATGTACCTGGGCGAGCTGATCGAGTTCGGCGAGACGGAGAAGATCTTCATCAAGCCGCACCGCAAGGAAACCGAGGACTACATCACCGGCCGTTTCGGCTGAGCACCAACGCAGCCCGTCCAAGCAACGCCCGCCGTGTCGCGCGACGCGCCAGCATCCGCGGCCAGGAGAACATGATGACCGACAAGCACCTGTCGACCCAATTCGACGCCGACCTCAACGCGATCAATACCAAGCTGCTGCAGATGGGCGGCCTGGTCGAGGCGCAGATCGATACCGCGATGAAGGCGCTGGCCGACTTCGACGCCACGCTGGCCGAGCAGGTCATCGAGCGCGAGAACCAGATCAATGCGCTCGAGATCGAGATCGACGCCGACTGCGGCAACATCATCGCGCGCCGCCAGCCGACCGCGCGCGACCTGCGCCTGGTGATGGCCATCTCGAAGACCATCACCAACCTGGAGCGCGCCGGCGACGAGGCCGAGAAGATCGCCAAGCGCACCAAGCACATCATGGAAGAGACCGGCGCGCAGGGCATCAACTACGCCGAGGTCAAGCTGGCCGGCGACCTGGCGATCGCGCTGCTGCGCAAGTCGCTGGACGCCTTCGCCCGCCTCGATACGGTCGCGGCCGCGCGCATCGTCAAGGAAGACAAGGCGATCGACGACGAATTCCGCGCCTTCGTGCGCAAGCTGATCACCTACATGATGGAAGACCCGCGCACGATCTCGGTCGCGCTGGACTTCCTGTTCATCGCCAAGGCCGTCGAGCGCATCGGCGACCATGCCAAGAACATCGCCGAGTTCATCATCTACATCGTCAAGGGCACCGACGTTCGCCATACCTCGCGCGAGGACATGGAGAAGGAAGCGCTGAGCTGATCCAACCCGTCGAGCGATGCCGTGGTATCGGTCCGTTGTCTTGCTGCCCGGTGTGTACCTGCCCGTTTCGCTCGCCGTACATCGCCCGCCGTACTACGTCATCTCGCTGTTCCATCTGCCAATACCTGAACCTGCCAGAGAGCGGAGACCTCATTCATGCCTAGCAGTATTCTGGTCGTCGAAGACGAACCGGCCATTGCCGAACTGATCGCCGTCAATCTGCAGCACGCCGGGCACTATCCGATCCGCGCCTACAACGCCGAGCAGGCGCTGTCGCTGATGAGCGATGTATTGCCCGACCTGGTGCTGCTCGACTGGATGCTGCCGGGCAAGTCCGGGGCGGTGTTCGCCAAGGAGCTGCGCAACAACGAACGCACCAAGCAGATCCCGATCATCATGCTGACCGCGCGCAGCGAGGAGCAGGACAAGGTCATGGGGCTGGAGGCGGGCGCCGACGACTACGTGACCAAGCCGTTCTCGCCGAAGGAACTGCTGGCGCGCATCAAGGCGGTGCTGCGCCGGCGCGCCCCGCAACTGACCGACGACGTCGTGGCGATCAACGGCCTGCGGCTGGACCCGGCCACGCATCGCGTCACCGGCCAGGACGAATCGGGCCCGATCAAGCTGGAGCTCGGCCCGACCGAATTCCGCCTGCTGCATTTCCTGATGACGCACCCGGAGCGCGTGCACAGCCGCTCGCAGCTGCTCGACCAGGTCTGGGGCGACCACGTCTTCGTCGAGGAGCGCACCGTCGACGTGCATATCAAGCGTCTGCGCGCGGCGCTGGCCCCCGGCGGCTACAGCGCGATGATCGAGACTGTCCGCGGCAGCGGCTACCGTCTGGCCCGGTCGCCGGGCCAGTGAACGGCCGGCCTGGCCCTGGCTTGCCGCGCGGCTTGTCCCGCGATTCGGTGGCCGGGGCAGGGCCTCTTCGCTGCCGGGGCGCTGTTGCCTCGCTGTTGCGTTTTTCGTGGCACACTGCGGCCCATCCCGCCTGCGGGGCCGGCTCTGACTGTCGCCGTCGCCTTCGCCGTTCCCCGCCAGGCTGCCACCGCACGATCTCATGAATGTCATCTGGGCCCGATCCGCGGCCGTCCTGATCCTGCTGGCCATCGCCGCCGCGCTGCTGGCCGCTTTCGTCGGCGTAACCACCGCGCTGGCGGTGACCACCGGCGCGCTGCTGGCGCTGCTGATTTTCTACCTGTATCAGATCAACCGGCTGTGGAAGGTGCTGGACGCGCCGGCCTACGGCGAGATTCCGAGCGCGGTCGGACTATGGGGCGAGGTCTATTACCGGCTGCATCGCCTCGTCAAGCGCTGGCGCATGCAAGTGCTGCAGGTCGAGCAGCAGCACACGCGCTTCATCCAGGCCATCCAGGCCTCGCCCAACGGCGTGCTGATGCTGGACGACGCCGACCAGATCGAGTGGTGCAACGCCGTGGCCGAGCTGCATTTCGGCCTCAGCGCGCGGCGCGACGCGCGTCAGCGCATCACGCATCTGATCCGGCGCCCGGAGTTTGTGCAGTACCTGATGTTGCAACGTTTCGACGAACCCTTGCAGATGCGCGACATGGGCGAACACAAGCAGAGCGTGCTGGCGGTGCAGGTGCTGCCCTATGGCGACAATCGCAAGCTGGTGCTGACGCAGGACATCACCAAGCTCGAGAACACCGAGTCGATGCGGCGCGATTTCGTCGCCAACGTCTCGCATGAACTGAAGACGCCGCTGACGGTGCTGACGGGCTTTCTCGAGACCGTGCGCGATCTGCCGGTCTCGGACGAGGATCGCCGGCGCTATGTCGACATGATGATGACGCAGGCCATGCGCATGCAGCATATCGTCGAGGACCTGCTGGCGCTCGCCAAGCTCGAGAGCGATATGCAGCCGCCCAGCCAGGATCCCGTCGACATCGGCGCGCTGGTGCACCACCTGGTGCACGACGCGCAGGGGCTGTCGCAGGGCCGGCACGAGATCACCGCCGACATCGACCGGGCGGTCGGCATCCGCGGCAGCGAAACCGAGCTGCTGTCGGCGCTGGGCAATCTGGTATCGAACGCGGTGCGCTACACCCCCGACGGCGGCCGCATCGGCATCGGCCTGTGCTACCGCGACGGCCATGCGGTGTTCTCGGTCAGCGATACGGGCCTGGGCATCGCCGCCGAGCACATTCCGCGGCTGACCGAGCGCTTCTATCGGGTCGACCGCAGCCGCTCGCGCGATACCGGCGGCACCGGCCTGGGCCTGGCGATCGTCAAGCACGTGCTGTCGCGCCACCATGCCGAGCTGCGCATCAGCAGCGAGGTGGGCAAGGGCAGCGTGTTCCGCGTGGTGTTCCCGGTCGACCGCAGCATCCATCAGCCGGGCGCGCGGCACGCGGCTTAGGGCTGTTGCTGGCAGGACCGACTCCGGCCATTGCGGCCGATTGTGTTCTGCCTCGCCCCCTCAGGGGGAGAGGGCTGGGGAGACGGGGGGGTGTCAAGCAGAGGCGGTTGGTGTTTGAACCACCGTTTTCCCTCTCCCGCCAGCGGGAGAGGGGAGCATCAGCGCCAGCTTTCGCCCTCAGGCGAACATCCCCAGCAGCTCCATCTGGCTGACCCGCCGTTCCTTCCCCTTGCCGGTCTGCTGGACATAGCTGCCGTCCGGCTGCATCACCCACGCCGAGCCGTTGTCGCGCAGATGCACGAGCAATCCTTCCTGGATCACGCGCGTCTTCAGCGTCTTGTCCAGGATCGGGAAGGCCACCTCGACGCGGCGGAACAGGTTGCGGTCCATCCAGTCGGCGCTCGACAGATACAGCAGCTCGGTGCCGCCGGCCAGGAAGTAGTTGACGCGATGGTGTTCGAGGAAGCGGCCGACGATCGATCGCACCGTGATGTTCTCGGACAGCCCCGGCACGCCGGGCCGCAGCGCGCAGACGCCGCGCACGATCAGGTCGATCTGCACGCCGGCGCGCGAGGCCTTGTACAGCTCCTCGATCACCGACGGCTCCAGCAGCGCGTTCATCTTGGCGATGATGCGCGCCGGCTTGCCGGCCCGCGCGTTGCGCGCCTCCGCACGGATATGCTCGACCAGATTGCTCTGCATCGTGAACGGCGACTGCCACAGATGCTTGAGCTTGATCGAGCCGGCCGTGCCGGTCAGCAGCTGGAACACGTGGTGCACGTCCTCGCACACTTCCTCGTTGGCGGTCAGCAGCCCGAAGTCGGTGTACAGCCGCGCGGTACGCGGATGATAGTTGCCGGTGCCCAGATGCACGTAGCGGCGCAGCTTGGTCTGCTTGCTCTTCGGGCCGGCCGGCTCGCGCCGCACGATCAGCAGCATCTTGGCGTGGCACTTGTGGCCGACCACGCCGTAGATCACGTGCGCGCCGGCCGATTCCAGGCGCTCGGCCCAGTTGATATTGGTTTCCTCGTCAAAGCGCGCCAGCAGCTCCAGCACGACGGTGACATCCTTGCCGTTGCGCACCGCGGTCATCAGCGCTTCCATCACCAGCGAATCGTTGCCGGTGCGATAGACGGTCTGCTTGATCGCCACCACGTCGGGATCGTTGGCCGCCAGTTGCAGCAGATCGAGCACCGAGCTGAAGCTCTCGTAGGGGTGGTGCAGCAGCACGTCGCGCTGGCGGATCACGTCGAACATCGGCGTGCCGCCGCTGAACGCCTTCACGGCGGCGGGAACGTGCGGCGGATACTTGAGCGCGGGGCGATCGACCATATCGGGGATCGACATCAGCCGCACCAGATTGACCGGCCCGCTGACGCGGTACAGGTCCTGCTCGCCGAGTGCGAATTCGGTCAGCAGCCGCCGCGTCAGCGCCGGCGGCGTCTCGGCTGCGACCTCGAGCCGCACCGCGTCGCCGTAGTGGCGCGTCGGCAGTTCGCCCTGCAGCGCTTCGCGCAGATCGGTGATCTCGTCTTCGGAGACGAACAGGTCGGAATTGCGCGTGACGCGGAACTGGTAGCAGCCGTCGACCTCGATCGCGGGGAACAGCTCGTGCACGAAGCCCTGCATGAACGAGGACAGCAGCACGAAGCCGTACGGATAGCCCGACAGCGACTGCGGCATCTGCACGACGCGCGGCAGCGCGCGCGGCGCCTGCACGATCGCCAGGTCGGCCTCGCGGCCGAAGGCGTCCTTGCCCGACAGCTCGACGACGAAGTTCAGGCTCTTGTTGGAAACGCGCGGGAAGGGATGGGCGGGATCGAGCGCGATCGGCGTCAGCACCGGTCCGATCTCGCGCACGAAGAAGTCGCGGGCCCAGTCGCGCTGCGCGTCGTTCCACACCGTCGTCATGTGGAAGAACACGCCCTCGCGCTCGAGCAGGGGAAATATCACGTCCTGCAGCATGGCATACTGCGCTGCAACGAGGCGCTGTGTCCGCTCGGTGATCGACTGGTAGGTCTGCTGGAACGACAGGCCGTCCGGGGTCAGGCCCGAGGGGTTGTCGCGCATCTGCTCCTTCAGTCCGGCCATCCGGATCTCGAAGAACTCGTCGAGATTGCTCGACACGATGCAGATGAACTTGAGGCGCTCGAGCAGCGGTACCGACGGGTCCGCCGCCTGGGCCAACACACGGGAGTTGAATTCCAGGATGCCAAGTTCGCGATTGAGCAGCGTACCGGGCGGGGTCGTCGACATGGGCATGACCTTCTTTGGGCGATGCGGCGACTTTTCCATAGAATCGTGTCAACTTGATGACAACGTGATTTTGTCATGACACCGACACGGCCAGGACATATTCTTCGTGCCTCGCGCGGACGGCGATGAGCGCAACGCCGCCGGTCCGTGTTTCCAGACAGCTATGACGATGAACAATACTCCACGCCTGCTCGCTGCCGTCGATATGGGCTCCAACAGTTTCCGGCTGATGATCGGCCGCGTCGACGAGACCCAGACCGCGACCGGTCCGGTCAGCCAGATCTTCCAGGTCGATGCGCTGCGCGAGCCGGTGCGGCTGGCCGCGGGCCTGACCGCCGACAAGTACCTGGACCAGCCGGCGCGGCGCCGCGGCGTGGAGGCGCTGCGGCGCTTCGGCGACCGCCTGCGCGAATTCTCGCCGGACCAGGTGCGCGCGGTCGCCACCAATACGCTGCGCGTGGCCAAGAACGCGTCCGAGTTCCTGATCGAGGCAGAGAACGCGCTGGGCTTTCCGATCGAGGTGATCGCCGGCCGCGAGGAGGCCCGGCTGATCTACCTGGGCGCGTCGCACGATGCGCCCGCCTGCGCCGGCAATCGGCTGGTCGTCGATATCGGCGGCGGCTCGACCGAATTCATCATCGGCAACGGCTACACCGCCAAGCTGATGGAGTCGCTGTATATCGGCTGCGTTTCGCACAGCCGGCAGTTCTTTCCCAGCGGCAATGTCGACGAATATGCGATGAAGCAGGCGGAGCTCGCCGCGCGCCGCGAGATCCAGGTGCTGGTACGCCAGTACCGCGGCGCGGGCTGGCAGCAGGCGGTGGGCTCGTCGGGTACGGCGCGCGCGCTGGCCGAGCTGATCGAGCTGAATGGCATGAACGACAATGCGCAGGAGCATGGCATCACGCGCGAAGGGCTGGAGCGGCTCAAGCGCGCGCTGATCAAGGCGGAGAACACCAATCGCGTGCGGCTGGTCGGCCTGAAGCCCGACCGGATTCCGGTCTTGCCCGGTGGGCTGTCGATCATGCTGGGTGTCTTTGCCGAGCTCGATATCGACCGCATGGACGTCACCGACGGCGCGCTGCGGCTGGGCGTGCTGTACGACCTGCTCGGCCGAAGCCATCACGAGGACATGCGCACGGTCACGGTCGATCAGTTCATGCGCCGCTACGGCGTCGACCGTGCCCAGGCCGCGCGTGTGCGTCAGGCCGCGCAACGGCTGCTGGCGCAGTTTCCCGAGCCGGCCAACGAGCGGCGCGAGGACAATCTGGCGCTGCTGGGCTGGGCCGCGAGCCTGCACGAGATCGGCATGTCGATCGCGCACAGCAGCTACCACAAGCATTCGGCCTATATCGCCACGCACGCGGACATGCCGGGCTTTTCGAAGACCGATCAGGCGCGGCTCGCCACGCTGCTGCTCGGCCATGCCGGCAAGCTGGGCAAACTGTCGGGGCGCGGACGCTTTCTCGACTGGCGCATGCTGTTCAGCCTGCGGCTGGCCTTCGTGCTGTGCCGGCGTCGCGCCGATGTCGAACTGCCGGAGATCAGGGTCAGCCAGCGCGCCGATGCGCTGGAAGAGGGCTTCGAGGTGCGGCTGCCGAAGACGTGGGTCGAAGCCAATCCGCTGGTCGAATACAGCCTGGGCAAGGAAGCCGACGAATGGGAGCGGATCGGGATCCGCTACAAGGTGGTGTACGTCTGAATCTGTGGCAGTCGCCGTCAGAAGGCGCCCGGAAACAGCGCGGGCGTTCTCCCTCTCCCGCTGGCGGGAGAGGGCCGGGGGAGAGGGCCGGGGAGAGGGTCAGGAAGAGGGCAGCGCGCCAGCGCGGCGCGCCTTACCTGATCCCGTCAGCGCTGCAGCCCGAGGAAATGCCGCGCATAGCGCGGATTCATGTCGCCCACACGCAGCAGCGTGAGGAAGTCCGCGACGTTGAAGTCCGGATCCCAGGCCGGCATGCCGCAGATGCGCGCGCCCAGGCGCAGATAGCCCTTGATCAGCGCGGGCGGCTCGACTTCCAGATCCTGGTTCAGTTCGTGGACCGGCAGCGGCAGCCGCGGAAACGCGTGGTACTCGATCGGCGCCAGATAGTTGCGCGCGAACACGCGGCTCAGGCTGGCGGCGATATGGCCGCCGTCGTTGATCGGCACGCTCGCGCAGCCGAGCATCGACTCGATGCCCCAGCGCTGCAGGTACTCGCCCAGGCCGCCCCATAGCGCCATGATGACGCTGCCGGTGCGATAGTCGCGATGCACGCACGAACGGCCCAGTTCGACCATCTTCGGCTTCAGATGCGCCAGCCGGACCAGGTCGAATTCCGATTCGGCGTACAGGCAGCCGATGCGCTTGGCCTGGTGCGGCGGCAGCACGCGGTAGGTGCCGACGACCTTCAGCGTGGCCAGGTCGCGCACGATCAGGTGGTCGCAGTAGGCGTCGAACATGTCGATGTCGAGCTCGGGCGACGTGGTCGACAGGCGCGCGCCCATCTCTTCGGCGAACACCTTGTAGCGCAGCCGCTGTGCCTCGACTACTTCGTCCTGGTGGCGCGCCCACGCCACGCTGAGAGCAGGCGCTGCATCTTGCTGCGCAACGGATTGGCGATGAAGACGCCTCCGGCCCGGATGGCCCGCCAGGCCATTGGGCAAGGAATCGAAGAGCGGCTGGGTAGGCGTCGGGAGGTCTCGCATCAGATGTCCTTTCGATGACAACATGGCTGCGAAACAATGTAGAGGGGGCGGGTGACAGCCCCGTGAAGCGGCGATGACGGTTGCGTGACCATGCTGCCGTGGCGACATCGAGACGTGGCGGCTGTCAGCGCGCCACGTACCCGACCCGAACCGGGGTCACAGGAATTCCGGATTGATCACCGCTCGCAGCACGACCTGATCCTCGTGCTCGCGCGTGCGGGCCGTCAGCCACCAGATGCCGCTCTTGCGGATGCTCCAGCTGATCTCCGTGCCCGCCAGCAGCAGGGCAGCGAGCCGGCCGATCCAGGGCTGGTGGCCGACCACGATGGTTGTCCCGGCAGCATGCGGCCAGTCGATCGCGGCCAGCACGTCGGTGACATCGCTGTCGGGCGCCAGCGCGGGCACCACCAGCGCGTCCGAGCGCAGCGCCGCGGCCGTCTCGCGGCTGCGCTGCGCCGGGCTGCACAGCAGCCGCGCATCGGGCGGCAGAT
>NZ_AMPR02000448.1:0-18494 GCF_000307735.3 Cupriavidus sp. HPC(L)
GCTGCGCCGGCTGCTGCTGCGGGTCAAGGCCGCCTGAGCGGCGCCGATCGCTCGCCAACACGCAACGCGCACGCCAACCACTCTAGCCGGAGACCGCCATGTCGATCCGCGAACAACTGTCGAACGCCAGCCCGGGCTTTGCCGCCCTGTCCGTCAACGGCCACGCGGCCACCGCGCTGCCCGCCGGTACCGGCTACCGCGCGCTCAAGCGCACCGTGCACGAGACCGTGCTCGAACGGGTCGAACTGGAACGGCTTGCGCATATTCCGCTCGAACAGGTCCGGCACGAGATCGGCCTGCTGGTCGGCGCGATCGTCGACGAGGACAAGGTCCTGCTCAACGATGCCGAGCGCCGCCAGCTGATCGGCGAGATCTACGACGAAATGTTCGGCTTCGGTCCGCTCGAGCCGCTGCTGCGCGATCCGACGGTGTCCGACATCCTGGTCAATACCGCGCGCCAGACCTATGTCGAGCGCCGCGGCAAGCTGGAACTGACCGACATCACGTTCTACGACGACGCGCATCTGATGAAGGTCATCGAGAAGATCGTGTCGCGCGTCGGGCGCCGCATCGACGAGACCAGCCCGATGGTCGATGCGCGGCTGCCCGACGGCTCCCGCGTCAATGCGATCATCCCGCCGTCGGCGATCGACGGGCCGCTGCTGTCGATCCGGCGCTTCGCCGTCAATCCGCTGCAGGTCGCCGACCTGGTCGCGTACCAGAGCCTGACGCCGCCGATGGCCCAGCTGCTGCAGGCGCTGGCGCACGCCAAGGTCAACCTGCTGGTATCGGGCGGCACCGGCAGCGGCAAGACCACGCTGCTGAACATCGTGTCCGGCTTCATCCCGATCGACGAGCGCGTGGTCACCATCGAGGATGCCGCCGAACTGCAATTGCGCCAGCCCCACGTGCTGCGTCTGGAGACGCGCCCGCCCAATATCGAGGGCAAGGGCGAGATCACGCAGCGCTCGCTGGTGCGCAATGCGCTGCGGATGCGGCCTGACCGGATCATCCTCGGCGAGGTGCGCGGCGCCGAGGCGCTGGACATGCTCAATGCGATGAACACCGGCCACGAAGGTTCGCTGACCACGATCCACGCCAACACGCCGCGCGATGCGCTGACGCGGCTCGAGAACATGGTCAGCATGGCCGGCATGAACGTGCCGCCGAAGGCGATCCGCCACCAGATCGCGTCGGCGATCACGGTGATCGTGCAGGCGGCACGGCTAAGCGACGGCAGCCGCAAGATCGTCAGCATCCAGGAGATCACCGGCATGGAGGGCGACGTCATCAACATGCAGGAGATCTTCACGTTCCAGCGCACCGGCGTCGGCCAGGACGGCACCGTGCGCGGCCATTTTCGCGCCACCGGCGTCTATCCGAAGTTCGCCGAGCGGCTGCGCGTCTATGGCGTCGCACTGCCGGACGAGACCTACGATCCGTCGCGGCGCTTCGAGATCCAGGGCACCGCGGCCTGACGGAGAGCGATCATGAACCTCGGCCCATTCGCACAGTGGGGACAGCTGGGACACTATGCGCTGTACGCCTTCGGCGTGTTGCTGTTCATCGCGGTCGTGCTGGCCATCGAGGCCGTCTACCTGTGGTGGAACAGCCATCATGGCGCATCGGCACGGCGCATCGACGCGCGTATCCGCGCGCTGTCCGCTGGCGGCCAGATCGGCCGCGAGCAGATGTCGATCCTGAAGGAACGGATGCTGGCCGGCAGCCCCCGCATGCAGCGCCTGTTGATGCGGGTGCCGCGCGTGGCCGCATTGGACCGCTGGCTGCAGCAGTCGGGCAGTACCTGGTCGGTCGGCCAGCTGCTGGGCTTCAGCGCCGCCAGCCTGCTGATCGCGTTCGCCGTGCTGTCGCTGCTGCCGCTGCCGTTCTGGCTGGCCGCCGGCGGCGCGCTGCTGGCCGCCGCGCTGCCCTGCCTGCGCACGCTGGCGCAGCGGCAACGGCGCCTGAAGCGCATGGAGGCACAGCTGCCCGATGCGATCGACATGATCAGCCGGTTGCTGCGCGCCGGGCACTCGTTCGCCGGCGCGCTCGGCACCGTCGGCCAGGAAATGAAGGCCCCGCTCGGGCCTGAATTCCGGCTTGCCTTCGAAGAGATCAACTACGGCGTCTCGCTCGACGATGCGCTGACCAGCCTGGCGATGCGGGTGCCGGTCGGCGACCTGCGCTACTTCGTGATCGCCGTGCTGATCCAGCGCGAAAGCGGCGGCAACCTGGCCGAGGTGCTCGACACGATCAGCCGGCTGGTGCGCGAGCGGCTCAAGCTGTTCGACAAGATCCGCGTGCTGTCCGCGGAAGGCCGGCTGTCGGCGTGGATCCTCGGCCTGCTGCCGTTCGGCACGGCCGGGCTGATCTCGGTGCTGAACCCGGGTTTTCTCGACGTGCTGTGGCAGGACCCGGCCGGCATCCGCATGGCGGGCACGGCGCTGATCATGATGGCGTTGGGGGTGTTGTGGATGCGCAAGATCATCCGCATCCGGGTATAGGGAGGAATCATGCAAGCCATGCAGACACAACAATGGCTGTTGCTCGGTCTGGTGTTCGTCGCCGCGTTCGGTGCGGCGCTCGGGCTGATGCTGGTGTGTTCGCCGAACCGGCTGCGCGCGCGGCTGGAGCGGCTCGAACGGCTTGGCGGCGCGGGCACCGCGGGATCGGGCGCCGCGTCGGGCGCGGCGCAGGCCGGCGGCGGCTGGAGTGCGCGGCTCAGCGAATGGGCCAGGCCGGTGTCGCGCTTGGCGCTGCCCCGGGAAGGCTGGGAGAATTCCGCGCTGCGGGTACGCTTCATGAACGCCGGCTGGCGTGGCACCGCCGCGCCGACGCTGTACTTCGCCGCCAAGACCGTGCTCGCGCTGGCACTTCCGCTGGCGGCGCTGGTGGCGACCGTCGGCACGCCGCTGGCCAGCGACGGCGCACTGCTCGCGATGCTGCTGATCGCGATCTGCGCGGTCGGCTACTACCTGCCCAACGCGGTGCTGGCACGCCGGATCGTCCAGCGCAAGCGCGCCGTTTTCGAGGAGTTTCCCGATGCGATCGACCTGCTGACGGTCTGCGTCGAGGCCGGGCTCGGGCTGGACGCGGCGCTGATGCGGGTCGCCGGCGAGCTGTCGCTGCGCTGCCCGGTGCTGGCCAACGAACTCGAGCTGATGCTGCTGGAGATGCGCTCTGGCTTCTCGAAGGAGAAGGCGCTGTCCAACCTCGCGCTGCGTACCGGCGTCGACGACGTCGAGAGCTTCGCCGCGATGCTGGTGCAGGCCGACCGTTTCGGCACCAGCCTCGGCGAATCGCTGCGGGTGCTGTCCGACATGCTGCGCACCAAGCGGCGGATGCTGGCCGAGGAACAGGCGGCCAAGATCGCGCTGAAGCTGCTGTTCCCGCTGATCTTCCTGATCTTCCCCTCGCTGCTGGTGGTGCTGCTGGGACCGGCTTTCATCCAGATTGTGCGGGTGCTGCTGCCGACGATGACCGGACAGGGTGGCTGACCCGCAAGTCCCTCGGCTGCCCGCCATCACACCCAGGCAAAGCGGACAGCCTTCGCCCGGATTCGTCCGGGCTTTTTTTCGCTGGCGCGTCCGTTCGCCGTGCCGGTCCGCCATGTCCGCACTTGACCGTCCCCGCTGCATGCTGAACACTCCGATGGCACAGGCCCGTCTGGAGGCCAGCTGGAGGCGGCATGAAGCTACGCGTTCTGAGCGATCTGCATCTGGAACACCATACCCCCGAGTCGGTCCCCGACTGCAATGCCGACGTGGTCGTGCTGGCCGGCGACATCGCCAACGGCCGCGACGGCATCGACTGGGCGGCCCGTCATCTGCGCGGGCCGATCGTCTATGTGCCCGGCAACCACGAGTACTACGACAGCACCTTCACGCGGGTCGATGCGCAACTGGCCGCCGCCGCGGCCGCGCATCCGCAGGTGCATCTGCTGACCGCCGGCGTGGCGGTGTTCGAACTGCCGGGCGAGGCGCCGGTCCGCGTGCTCGGCACGACCTGGTGGGCCGACTACGCGCTGTTCGGCCGCGAGCGCATCGACGACGCGATGCAGGCCTGCGCCAAGGTGATGCTCGACCATCGGCTGATCTCGGTGGAAGCAGACACCGATGATGGTGAAGGTGGCCTGCGGCGCTTCACGCCGGCCGATGCCCTGGCTCGGCACCGGGCCGAGTCGGCATGGCTGGCCGCCGAGCTGGAAACGCCGTTCGACGGCGCGACCGTGGTGGTCACCCACCATGCGCCGGACCTGGGCAGCCTCGACCCCCGCTATGCGCACGATCTCGCGTCGGCCGGCTTCATCTCGCGCCGGCCCGATCTGGTCCAGCGCGCCGACCTGTGGATCCACGGCCATACCCACACCAGCTTCGACTACCGCGTCGACGGGGCCCGCGTCGTCTGCAACCCGCGCGGCTATGTGCGGCGCGGCGACGGGGCGCTGGAGAACGCGAAGTTCGATTGGGGGTATGTGGTCGAGGTGTGAGCGCTGTCCCTTCCTCCCTTGGTTTTGCTCCCCTTCTCCCGCCCAGCGGGAGAGAGGTTGGGGGAGAGGGAAACGACCGTGGCATTGCCGAAACGGCTCGCTATTGCGACCGCCGCTTGCCCTCTCCCCCGCCCCTCTTCCGCAAGCGGGAGAGGCGAGAAAAACGGCGCGAGACGATCGACACGAGCCCAAAACAAAAAACCCCCACGGGCTTGCACCCGTGGGGGTTTCGACTGAGGCGACGACTCACGCCGTCTCGGCAGTCAGGGCAGTCGGCCGAAGCCGACGGCCGGCGTGATTACATCATGCCGTCCATGCCGCCCATGCCACCCATGCCGCCCGGCATTGCCGGCGCCGACTCTTCCTTCGGCGTTTCGGCGATCGCGCAGTCGGTGGTCAGCATCAGCGATGCGACCGAAGCGGCGTTCTGCAGCGCGGTGCGGGTCACCTTGGTCGGATCCAGCACGCCCATCTCGACCAGGTCGCCGTACTCGCCGCTGGCGGCGTTGTAGCCGAAGTTGCCGTTGCCCTCGATGACCTTGGCCACGACGACCGAGGCTTCTTCGCCGGCGTTCAGCACGATCTGGCGCAGCGGCTCTTCCATCGCGCGCAGCACGATCTTGATGCCGGCGTTCTGGTCGGGGTTCTCGCCGGTCAGGCTCGAGATCGCAGCGCGGGCACGCAGCAGGGCCACGCCGCCGCCCGGGACGATGCCTTCTTCAACGGCAGCGCGGGTGGCGTGCAGCGCGTCTTCGACGCGTGCCTTCTTTTCCTTCATTTCGACTTCGGTGGCGGCACCAACCTTGATCACCGCAACACCGCCGGCCAGCTTGGCCACGCGCTCTTGCAGCTTCTCGCGGTCGTAGTCCGAGGTCGCTTCCTCGATCTGGGCGCGGATCTGCTTGACACGGCCTTCGATCGCGGCGGCGTCACCGGCACCGTCGATGATGATGGTGTTTTCCTTGCCGATCTCGACACGCTTGGCTTGACCCAGGTCTTGCAGCGTGGCCTTTTCCAGCGTCAGGCCGACTTCCTCGGCGATCACGGTGCCGCCGGTCAGGATGGCGATGTCTTCCAGCATGGCCTTGCGGCGGTCGCCGAAGCCAGGCGCCTTGACGGCGGCGGTCTTCAGGATGCCACGGATGTTGTTGACCACCAGGGTCGCCAGCGCTTCGCCTTCGACGTCTTCGGCGATGATCAGCAGCGGACGGCTCGACTTGGCCACTTGCTCCAGCACCGGCAGCAGGTCGCGGATGTTCGAGATCTTCTTGTCGAACAGCAGCACGAACGGGTTGTCGAGCTGGACGACTTGCTTGTCCGGGTTGTTGATGAAGTACGGCGACAGGTAGCCGCGGTCGAACTGCATGCCCTCGACGACTTCCAGCTCGTCGGCCAGCGACTTGCCGTCTTCGACGGTGATCACGCCTTCCTTGCCGACCTTGTCCATCGCTTCGGCGATCAGCTTGCCGATCACTTCGTCGCTGTTGGCCGAGATCGCGCCAACCTGGGCGATTTCCTTGCTGGTCGTGGTCGGCTTGCTCAGCTTCTTCAGCTCTTCCACGGCGGCGCCCACGGCCTTGTCGATGCCGCGCTTCAGATCCATCGGGTTCATGCCGGCGGCAACGTACTTCATGCCTTCGCGCACGATCGACTGGGCCAGCACGGTCGCGGTGGTGGTACCGTCACCGGCGTTGTCGCTGGTCTTGGAAGCGACTTCCTTGACCATCTGGGCGCCCATGTTCTGCAGCTTGTCCTTCAGCTCGATTTCCTTGGCGACCGACACGCCGTCCTTGGTCACGGTCGGGCCGCCGAAGCTGCGCTCGAGCACCACGTTGCGGCCCTTCGGACCCAGGGTCACCTTGACCGCGTTGGCCAGGATGTTCACGCCTTCGACCATCTTGTGGCGAGCGCTGTCGCCGAACACTACGTCTTTAGCTGCCATGTTCTAGATCTCCAGAATTCTGTACGGGAAAAGTCCCGGGCGCGATCGCCGCAGCGGCGAAACCGTGCGCCCCGGGGGTTCCGGACGCGCGGCGCCCGGACAGCGACATCACTTGTTGATGACCGCCATGATGTCTTCTTCGCGCATGACCAGCAGTTCCTGGCCATCCACCTTCACGGTCTGGCCGGCGTACTTGCCGAACAGCACGCGGTCACCCACCTTGACGTCGAGGGCGATCGACGCGCCCTTGTCATCCTTCTTGCCCGGGCCGATGGCCAGCACTTCGCCCTGATCGGGCTTCTCGGCAGCATTGTCGGGAATCACGATGCCGGAAGCGGTCTTGGTTTCGTTGTCCAGACGCTTGACGATCACGCGGTCGTGCAAAGGACGCAGATTCATACGGACTCCTTAGTACAAGTGAGCATTTATTTGCAAAGTGGCCGCCGCGGGACTGCGGAGGCCCTTGAAATCGGACGCCGGATGGAGATTACAGCACGCTGTTAGCACTCGCACCCGGCGAGTGCTAATTATAGGGACGGGGTTTCGGGTTTTCAAGACGAGGCCTGAATACGGGTTTACCCGCACAAAAGCAGCGAATTTGCCCCGGGCCCGCGCGGTGCAAGGCCCGGCGGGCATTGTCTCTTATATTGTGCGGCCCGGTTTTTTCAGGCGAATGTCGCCAGCGGGTGCCAACGAGGCGGGTTCAGACCCCGCCCCGCAGTTGCGGCAGCACCGTCTGCGCGCAGGCGTCGAGCCAGGCCTGCTGGTTGCCGCAGACGTTGTGCAGGAAGACCGCGTCGGCGCCCATCGCCAGGTCTTCGGCAAGCCATGCGGCCTGCTGCGCGGCGTCGCAGGAGATCCGGACCGCGCGCTCGATGTCGTCCGGCGACACCGTGCGGGCGCGGGCATCGAACTCGGCCGGGGTCGCCAGGTTCGCCGCGGTCTCGCTGTCGAACACATTGGTGCGCCACTGCTCGTAGGCCATGCGGCGCGCGGCCTCGTCGCCCTGCGTGGGGTCGGCGTAGGCGATCTTGGCCTGGATATGCACGGGTTTGCCTCCGCCGCCGCCCTCGCGGAAGGCGTCAATGACCGCGCGCATGGTCTCGCGCGGCCCCGAGATCGTGATCAGGCCGTCGGCCCACTGTCCCGCCCAGCGCGCGGTCTGCTCGGTCAGCGCGGCGGCGAAGATCGGCGGCGGACGCTGCGGCAGCGTGTACAGCCGGGCGCGATCGACGACGATTCTGCCCCGGTGCGTCACCTCCTCGCCGCGCCACAGCGCGCGCATCACGTCCACCGACTCGGACAGCATCGCCTGCCGCTCGGGCTTGGGCGGCCACGGCCGGCCGGTGATGTGTTCGTTCAGCGCCTCGCCGGTGCCGAGCGCGATCCAGAAGCGGCCCGGGAACATCGCCTCCAGCG
The DNA here is from genome assembly GCF_000307735.3 of Cupriavidus sp. HPC(L). NCBI lineage: Bacteria > Pseudomonadati > Pseudomonadota > Betaproteobacteria > Burkholderiales > Burkholderiaceae > Cupriavidus > Cupriavidus sp. HPC(L). The sequence goes on from NZ_AMPR02000448.1 coordinate 7,851, forward strand.
TCGCGGCGGCCTGGGCGACCACGGCCGGGTGGTAGCGCCCGAACGGACAGGCGACCACGCCCGTCGGCAGGTCGACGGTCGCCATCGCGGCGCCGAGCCAGGACCAGGAATGGCCGCTCTCCCCTTGCCGCTCGCTCCACGGATGGAAGTGGTCGGAGCTGCTGAGCGCGGTAAAACCGGCCAGCTGCGCGGCGCGCGCATAGCGCAGCAGGTCGCCCGGCGAGAACTGTTCGTGCGAGGCGTGATAGCCGATCAAGGGCATGGCGGACTCCTGGGCGAAATGGGGATCGGGTGCGGCGCGGTCAGCCGGACGCCGCGGACACCGAGGCCGGGACCGGATAGGCCAGCGTGGTCATCAGCGCGAGCGCGGCCTGGCGCGAATCGAGCCGGGTGTGCTGCACGACGATCGGCACATCGGACTCGATCACGCTGGCGTAGTCGGTGTCCTCGGGGATCGGCTCGGGGTCGCGCAGATCGTTGAAGCGCAGATGCAAGGTGCGGCGCGCCGGCACCGTGAGCCGGTACGGACCGACGGGTTCGCGGTCCGCATAGAAGATCGTCACCGTGACATGGGCCGGGGCATCGCCGGTATTGAGCAGGCAGGCCGCTTCATGGCTGTTCAATTGCCTGCTGGCGGCCGGGTCGGTCGGCGGCAGATAGCCTTCCGCAATGACCCAGCGCCGTTGTCCGATCGCTTCCATCGCGTTTCTCCCTGGTTGTCGCTGTCTTTGCCGAACTGATGCTGCCGATCACGGCCCGAAGCACGGCCGCTGCCGCAGCCATCGGTATCCGTAGGCGCGCAGCTTCAGCGTATGCGCGGTCTGCGGCGGCGGGTACGGGCCATCGACCAGCATGTCGCGCAGCTCGCCGACCTCGACCTCGGGCAGCTTCACCTCGACGTCCTTGTCCGACAGATTGGCGAACGTGAACACCACCTGCCCGTCCAGCTCGTGCCGCAGCGCCAGCACCGACGGACAGCCGACCTCCATCACCGTGCATTCGCCATAGCCGATCTCCGGCATGCCGACGCGCGCGCGGATCATCTTGCCGGTCTTCGCCAGCAGTGAATCGTCGCGCAGCAACTGGTCGTAGATATTGACCTGGTCGTAGCGGAACGGGCCCTCGCGGATCACCGGCACCGGCAGCGATTCGGGATCGGCGGGCGAGAAGCCGCCATTGACCTCGTCGGACCATTGCATCGCCGTGCGCACCGCGTGGCGTTCCTTCAGCGACAGGTCCTCGCCCATGCCGATCTCCTCGCCGTAGCGCAGGATCGGCGTGCCGGGCAGCGAGAACAGCAGCGCATGGACCTGCGCGATGCGGCGCTGGTCGCCGTCAAGCATCGGCGGCAGCCGGCGGCGGATACCGCGGTTGTAGACGCGCATGTCCGGATCCGGCGCGAAGCGCTGCATCACCTCTTCGCGCTCGGCCTCGCTGAGGCGCTCCAGATCGAGCTCGTCGTGATTGCGCACCCACACCGCGTATTGCGCGCGCTCGGGCGGATCGGGCTGCTCGCGCAGCGCGCGCTCGATCGGCTCGGCGCGTTCGCGCGCCAGCGCCAGGAACAGCAGGTTGTTCAGGAAGAAGTTCGACACCAGCGTCAGCCGGTGCCCCTTGCCGAAATAGCGAGCGTAGTCCTCGACCGGCACGTCGACCTCGCCAAGCAGCACCGCGTCGGAGCGGCGCAGCGTCGCGAACGCGCGCAGGTCGTTCAGCAGCCAGAAGCCGTCGTCGCGCGGGTCCGCTTCCTTGGCCCCATCGATCATGTGCCCCGCCGCATCGATGCGGAAGCCGGATACGCCGAGCCGCAGCCAGAACGACATGATCTCCTCGATCTCGGTACGCACCGCTGGATTGGCGATGTTCAGATCGGGCTGGTGCGAATAGAAGGCATGCCGATAGTATTGGCCCGCTTCCTCGTCCCAGGTCCAGACGCTGTCCTCGACGGTAGGGAAGATCGGCTTGACGTGGGTCTCCTCCGGTTCGTCGGCCCAGACGTAGTAGTCGCGGTACGGCGAATTGCGGTCGCGCCGCGCTTCCTGGAACCAGCGATGCTGATCCGATGTGTGGTGCGCCACCAGCTCCACCATCACGCGGATACCGAGCTCTTCGGCCTTCTCGAGCAGCGCCACCATGTCGGCCAGATTGCCGAAGCGCGGATCGACGGCGAGATGGTCGGTGATGTCGTAGCCGCCATCGAGAAACGGCGACTGGTAGAACGGCGACAGCCAGATGCAGGTCACGCCGAGTCCGCGCAGGTATTCGAGATGCGCCGTCAAGCCCTGGAGGTCGCCCCATCCGTCGTTATTGCCGTCGCGAAATACGCTGACGTCGATTTGGTAGATGATCGCATTGCGGTACCAGAGCGAACGCATGGGTCCTCCTCCTGACGGTTGAACGGCGGCAGCGGGCGGTCCGGGCTGCACCGCCCGCAGCGCTTACGGCTGCGATGGCTGCGATGGCTTCGGCAGCGACAGCGGCTCCAGCAGCACGGCCTGCTCGGGCTGCAGCATGCCGTCGAAACGCCGGTCCGCCCCTTCGGGCAGGCTGTCGATCGCGACGCGCCAGTCGCCGTCGAGATCGACCGGCAGCGGCCGCTCGGCAAAGTTGATGCAGACCACGCGCTCGTCCTCGCCATGCCGGCGGCGATAGGCCAGCACCTCGGGCGGCGACGGCAGTTCTTCCCAGCTGCCCAGCCGCAGCGCCGCACTGGCGCGGCGCGCGGCGATCAGCGTGCGGTACAGATGCAGCATCGACGAGGGCTGCGACCATTGCGACTGCACCGACAGCGTGGCGGCCTCGGGCGGGAACGGCAGCCAGGTCCGGGCCGCGCGCCAGCCATGCGGCGGCGCGAAGTCCCAGGGGATCGGTCCGCGCGGACCGTCGCGCCCGCCCGGATCGACGCGCTGGCCCGCTTCGACCACCACGTCCTGCAGCCCCAGTTCCTCGCCCTGGAAGATGAACGGCGTGCCGCGCAGCGTCAGCAGCATCACCGCCGCGGCGCGGGCGCGGCGCATCGAGCCGCCGTAGCGGGTGCGATGGCGCTCGTTGTCGTGGTTCGACAGCACCCAGGTCGGCCAGGCCTCCGCTGGCTGCAGCAGCGCATCGACCTCGCGGATGCAGGTGCGGAACACCACCGGGTCCCACGGCGCATCGAGCGGCGGGAAGTTGAACGACATGTGCAACTCGTCGCCGGCGCCGTAGTACTGCACCACGGTGGCGGTCGAGCGGATATTGACCTCGCCGACCAGCACGCGGTCGCCGGGATAGCTGTCGACCAGCTTGCGGATGCCGCGCAGCACCTCGTGGCTGTAGGGATCGTCGTTGAAGTCGGCCAGCGGCTCGCCGGCCAGGCAGCGCGGATGATCGGCGAAGGTCGGGTCCTTGCCGGTGCAATGGGCGACGTCGATGCGAAAGCCGTCGACGCCGCGGTCGAGCCAGAAGCGCAGCACGCCGTGCATCGCCTGCACGACCTGCGGATTGCGCCAGTTCAGGTCGGGCTGCTGCGGCAGGAACAGATGCAGATAGTACTGGCCGGTAGCCTCGTCCCATGTCCATGCGCTGCCGGCGCCGAGCGCCGCGCGCCAGTCGTTCGGCTGGTCGCGCCAGATGTACCAGTCGCGCTTGGGGTTGTCGCGCGACGAGCGCGATTCGATGAACCACGGATGCTGATCCGACGTGTGGTTCGGCACGAAGTCGAGCAGCACGCGCAAGCCGCGCGCATGGGCCTCGCCGATCAGGCGGTCGGCATCGGCCAGCGAGCCGAACACCGGATCGACGTCGCAGTAGTCGCTGATGTCATAGCCCGCATCGGCCATCGGCGAGCGATAGATCGGCGAAATCCAGATCGTGTCGGCGCCCAGTGCGCGCACATGATCGAGCCGCTCGATGATGCCGGCCAGGTCGCCGACGCCGTCGCCATTGGCATCCGCGAAGGAGCGCGGGTAGATCTGGTAGACCACGGCGCTCTTCCACCAGACCGAGGTGTCGCGCGTTGCTTCCACAGTCTGCGAGGGATCGGGCGGAGGGCCGGGCATGGCGCCGGCCGGTGCGGTGGCACGGACATTCACATTCATGGGCTCGCGGGCGAAGACGGTTGTCATCCGCCCGTCGATGCAGCTTCCATGCCCGTCTGGCGGCATCCGCGGTGTCGTCCACGGTGTCGTCCATGGTGTCGTCCGATGGCGAACCGATATGGGCGCGGCGCCGCCAGCGCCACGATGCGCAAATCCTGCGCGGCCGCGGTAATTTTTTCCGACAAGCGGTCGGCGTGACGGCCCGGGAAGCGAAAAGAGTGCCCGGCGGAAGCGAAGAAGGCTGGGAAGGGAGAGAAGGGAGAAGCTGGCGGTGCGGGGCTTCGACAAGCGTCAGGACGCTAGGACAACAGCCCCGAGTCCTCGATATAGCCAAGGGCCTGCCGTATCTCGCGGCGTGCCTTCAGGCTGTAGCAGACCTGCCGGTCCTGCACGGTCAGCGCCACGATGTCGGCCTGCAGCAGTTCCTGGAAGATCCGCCCCGCGCGGCGCAAGGTCAGGCCCGCGGCGGCGGCCAGGTCGGCGGCCGGCACGCAGACATCGCCGGCCTCCAGCAGCGCGCGGCAGATGTCGGCGCGCGCCGGATCGGCCAGCAAGGCATAGCTCAAGGTGGCTTCCTGCTTGGGGTCCATGTCCGTACATTAGGCGCCACATCCTGCAATGGCAAGCCGCGTTCGGGGGATGACACACGCAACCGTTGTGCTAGCCTACGCGGCGCCGGTGCGCGGCGCGAAATGGCGGCGCACCGGGGACGCAGAGCCATACAGAGCCACACACAACCACACACGACAACGGGTCGGCATCGGGCCGTCGCCCCCGACGGGCGCGCTCCGATGCCTTGGACGGGAGAAGGGAAATGAATCGAGGCAGGACAGCGCGCATCGCGCTGCGGGCGCTGGCGGCCGTCGTCGCCGGCACGCTGGCGGCTTGCGGCGGCGACGATGACGGTGGCGGCGGCCAGGCCGGTAATGGCAACACCGGCGGCAACAACGGCACGCCGACGGCGCCCGCCACCTACTCGCTGACGGTACAGCCGCATCTGGGTACGGTGTTGCATGGCCTGGTCACGGTGGGTGGACTGGACGGCAAGGGCGTCATCGCCTCGGGCACGATCGGCGACGTCGGCCAGATCACGCTGACGATCCCCGCCGCGAATTGCGGCCCGGGGCTGATCACGGTCAGCGGCGGCCCCTCCGCGGTGTTCTTCGACGAAGCCACCGGAAAGCAGCAGGCGCTGAGCGCCGCCGACAAGGTTCGCGCGCTGGTCCCCGACATCTGCAAGGTCGAGGGCACCAAGCCGGTCAGCATGCTCGACGAGCTGTTGCTGCACCTGCCGTCGCCGGTGGTCGGCTCGCTGCGCGCCAACCAGGAAGCGATCCAGAGGGCGAACGAGGCCGAGGCCGCGCGCCTCAAGCAGGAAATGACGGCCGCGATCGACCAGCTGAAGCAGGAACTCGAGGCGGAGATCGCCAAGGCGTTGCTGCTGCCGGCCGACTATGCGCGCGTCGTTCCCACGCCGATCTCGCAACCGCTGTCGGGCAATTCGGCGCTGCCGTCCGACACCCGCGGCGTCGTCGCCGCCACGCTGCATGCGCTGCGCGAGCGGCAGTACGCGGCCGCCCCCGGCCTGTCGCCGATGTCCGACAACAGCTTCGAGAACTTCGCGGTCTGGGCCGCCAGGGCCATCCGGGAAAGCCAGGCGTCCCGCACGGCGGCGGGAATCAGCGACTGGACCCAGGCCTATGTCGCGCAAGCCGTCGCCCAGGGCATCGATCTGCTTGCCGCGCAAGGCGCGATGGACATTCGCGCGGTCGCCAACCGCGCCACGGTGCTGATGCAGGCCCATATGACCAGTCCTCCGGATCCGACAGCGCGCGCCCGGGAAAGCGCCAGCCAGGCGCCGGTCGACAGCGAAGACCTGACCGCGACGATGCGCGCCGCCGCGCTGCCGCTGCTGCTGCGCGCCGAAACGCCGGCGCGGCTCGACGAGGCGCGGACCAGGGGCTCGGTGACCTATCCCTGCGCCGCCGGCGAGCGCACGCAGGGCGAGGTCACGATCGCCTACGAGGACGCCACGCCCAATGGCGTGCTCGACCACGGCGACATCTTCACGCTGGACTATCGCCAGTGCCTGACGCGCGAACCGCTGTCCGGCCTGGTGCTGGCGCGCTCGGGCCGGATGACGGTGACCTATTTCGCCGGAGAGCCCGGCGTCTTTGGCGCCAGCGGTCAGGTGCAATTCGACATCGCGCTGTCGCGGCCGGACCCGACCAAGGCGACCGACGCGCAGCCGCTGCTGCAGGCGGCCGGCATGTGGACCGACTGGCTCGCCTTCGGCGATCCGCTCAGCGCGAGCGGGCCGCTGCTGGCGGGCACCACGCCGCTGGTGCGCATCGACAGCCAGTACTTCATGATGACGCCGCCCGGCAGCGCCACTGCGATGACGCAGGGCATGCAGGTGCGGCTCGATGCCAGCAGCGACTTCGGTTCGGGTTCGGTCACAGGCAGCGGCAGGGCGGCGCTGAAGCTGCGCGGCATGAGCATGGCCGTCGAGATCGATACGCCGCAGCCGCTGGTGATCGAAGATGCGGCCGCTGGGCAGCGCGCGGTGTCGGGCTCGGTCTCGCTGACGCGGCACACCCCGGTCGCACGCCAGGGCGCACTGTCGGCTGACCAGTCCGGCCTGATTCGCGTCGCCCTGCCAGGCACGGACGGCGCGGAAACGGTGCGGCTGATGTCGATGCCGCGACTGATGGCGCATTACCTGGCGCTGTAATCCACGCACCTACGGCGTCCCGAGCGCCATCATGTCGTTCCCGCGCAGGCGGGAACCCAGCGTCTTTCAAAGCCACTGGGTCCCCGCATGCGCGGGGACGACAACCCGCGATGCCGCGACAGCCAACGCCAACGTCACCCTCTACGCCATCACGAACGGCAACTGCCGCTGGCGCTTGCCGGTCAGCTTGAACACCGCGTTGGCGACCGCCGGCGCGATCACCGGCACGCCGGGCTCGCCCAGTCCGGTAGGCGGATCGTCGGACGGCACGAAGTGAACCTCGACCGGCGGCGCATCATTGATGCGCACCGGCGGGAAGTCGCCGAAGTTGCTGTTCCTGACCGCGCCATTGTCGATCTCGATCGCAAAGCCCGGCCGGATCATCGCCAGCCCGAACACGCAGCCGCCCTCGATTTGCGCGCGCGCCGACAGTGGATTGATCACGCGGTTGGCATGCACGCCGGCGGTCACGCGATGCACGTGCGGTTGCCCGTTCTGCAGCGAGACCTCGACCACATAGGCCACCGCCGAATCGAAGGACTGGTGCACCGCGACGCCCCAGGCGTGTCCCGCCGGCAACCTGCGCTTGCCGTAGCCGGACTTGTCCGCCGCCAGCTGCAGCGCCGCGCGTTGCCGCGCACCCTTGACCGGATCGAGCCGTGCGAGCCGGTAGGCGACCGGGTCCTGTTTCGCCACCGTCGCCAGTTCGTCGATCAGCGTCTCCTTGACGAAGGCGGTGTGCGTATGGCCGACCGAGCGCCACCACAGCACCGGCACCTGCACCTTCGGGTGATGGACCGACAGCCGCAGCGGGAAACCATAGTCATGGTCGACGATGCCCTCGGTCATCGTGTGGTCGACGCCGTCCTTGACCAGGAAGGCCTCGAACGGCGAACCCATCGTCAGCGACTGGCCGACGATCGCGTGCTCCCAGCCCAGCACCCTGCCATGCGCATCGATGCCGATGCGCGCATGGTGCAGATGCAGCGGCCGGTAGTAGCCACCGCGGATATCGTCCTCGCGGCTCCAGATGACCTTGACCGGCTCTCGATGACCCTTGGCGACCCAGGCGCGCATCAACTGCGCGGCCTCCACCAGATAGTCCGCGGTCGGCACCGCGCGCCGGCCAAAACCGCCGCCGGCCATCATCGTCACGATCGAGACCTGCTCGGGTGGCAGGCCAAAGGCCTTGGCCAGCGCGCCGTGGTCGACGGTCTGGAACTGCGTGCCGGCCCAGACCTTGACGCGGGTCGGCTTGCCGCCGGCCACCTCGGCCCGCATCGTGCAGTTCAGCGGCTCCATCGGCGCGTGCGCCAGATAGGGGAAGCGGTACTCGGCCTCGACGGTGCGCGCGGCCCCGGCCAGGTCGAAGGCGTCGGCGCGCGGCGTTCTACCGGGCTGGCGCGCCAGCTTCGCGTACTCCTCGAACAGCGCCGCGCTCGACACCGTCGAGCCGCTGTCGTCCCATTCGGCCTGCAGCGCATCGCGCCCCTGCTTGGCCGGCCAATAGCCATTGGCGACCACGGCGACGCCGGTGCCGCCGCCGTCGGTGGGCACCTCCAGCACTTCGATCACGCCCTGGATCGCCCGCGCCGCCTCGGCATTGAAGCGCCGCACCCTGCCGCCGAAGCGCGGCGGCCGCGCGACCACGGCGACCCTCAGGTCGTCGAGCTGCGTATCGATGCCGAAACCGACCGAGCCGTCGAGCTTGCCGCGCGTATCCAGCCGCGGCGTCGGCTTGCCGATCAGCGTGAAGCGCGACGGATCCTTGAGCGCGACCTGCTGCGGCACCGGCATCTCCATCGCGGCCTGCGCGAGCTCGCCATAGGTCGCGCGGCGGTTGCCGGCCGTCACCACGCCGTTCGCGGCGGTGCACGCCGACGGCTCGACCGCCCACCGCTGCGCGGCCGCGGCGATCAGCATCGCGCGAGCACGGGCACCGAGCTCGCGATACTGCTGGTACGAGTGCTTGACCGCGGTCGAGCCGCCGGTCATCTGGATGCCCATCGCCGGGTCCTTGTACGGATCGCCGGCCGGCGCCAGCACCGCGCGCACGTTGCGCCAGTCAACGTCGAGCTCCTCGGCCAGCATCATCGGCAGCGCGGTATGCACGCCCTGCCCGAATTCGAGCCGGTTGACCGCGATCGTCACGGTGTTGTCTGGCGCGATCACGATGAAGGCCTGTGGCGCCGCAGCCGGGCCCTTGGCCGCGGGCACGGCCGCTTCATCGGCATGGACCGCTGCCAGCGGCGCGATGCCCAGCGCCAGTCCGCCGCCCGCGATGCCGCTCAGCTTCAGGAAGGTGCGCCGGTCGATGCCGGCTGCCGGCGCATCGTGCGAGCCCGCGGCGGCGGCGCCGGACAGCGCGGCAATCCGCGCTCCAAGTCGTTGCATTTGCATGATGTCTCCCGGCCCCGGATCAGCCCAGCGTGCGCGCCGCGTCCTTGATGGCGGCGCGGATGCGTTGATAGGTGCCGCAGCGGCACAGGTTGCCGGCCATCGCCTGATCGATATCGGCATCAGTCGGCTTGCGCTTGTTGCGCAGCAGCCCGATCGCGCTCATCACCTGCCCGTTCTGGCAATAGCCGCACTGCGATACGTCGTTCCTGACCCAGGCATCGAGCACCGCCCGGCCGACCTTGTCGGTGCCGGCGCCTTCGATCGTCGTGATACGCGCGCCCTGCAGCGCGGAGATCGGCGTCACGCACGCGCGGATCGGCTGGCCGTTCATGTGTACCGTGCAGGCGCCGCAGGCCGCGATGCCGCAGCCGAACTTGGTGCCGGTCATCCGCAGCTGATCGCGCAGCGCCCACAGCAGCGGCGTGCTCGGATCGGCGTCGACCTGCATCGGCTTGCCGTTGATTTCCAGCGTCGTCATGGGGATCGTTCCTTGTCGTGCCGCCCCTTTTTGGGACCGCCAGCAACGCGCGCCGCGAAAGGGGGCAGAGAAAGAGGCAGAGAAGGGGCGGAATGCCGGGCGCGCGAAAACCACGCAAGCATAGTGCAAAGTTTCGCGTTTGTTGGGACCGAAATCGGCGCTGTCAGCGCGGTGCAAGGCTGCTGACAGCTTCGTGTCAGATTGGGCCTCTGCCGGGGAGAAAGACGCTGGGTCCCCGCCTGCGCGGGGACGACGTGACCGCGATACCGTCGTCCCCGCGAACGCGGGGACCCAGTGACTTCACGGATCGCTGAACAAGGAAAGCCGCCCGCATGCGCGGGCGTTGTTCGAGGCCGGTGCGAGCCAAGCTTCGTCGCTCAGGCCATCGCGCTGCGCTGGCCCTGCGCGCGGCGCAGGCCGACCCACTGCAGGCAGGCAAACACCGCCACGCCCCAGGCCTGCAGCAGCACGAAGGCGCTGCCCAGCCAGGTCGGCGACAGCCAGCCGGTGACCAGCAGCAGCATGCAGTCGATCGCCCACAGCGCGTTGCAGACGATCACGGCCAGCACCAGCGCGCGCGGCATCGGGTTGCGGGTCGCCAGCAGGCCGACGATCGCGGCATAGGGCAGCAGCACCAGGCCGGCATAGCGCAGCCACGACGCCGGAATCGCGAACCAGTTCGACAGCACGTTGGCGTCGAACACCATCAGCAGGCCCATCAGGCCGCTGACGATGGCGTCGGCGAGAAGAACATGGCGCAGCAGGCGGGTCGGTTGGACGGTTTGCATGGTCGATCTCCGTAGGGGTCAGGGGAAAGGCGAAGGGAAGAAAAGGAGGAAGCGGTTGCGATGGCTTCATCATCGTCGCCGGCCGTGCGCAATGCGATGACCTGCGAGGTAATCGCCGCGCCAATCTCCGCCCAAACGCCGCATCAATCCCCACGCCAAACGCCGCCC